>NZ_JBYRFX010000993.1:0-2526 GCF_057815775.1 Inquilinus sp. | reverse complement strand
CGGCTCTCTGGCCCACGGCGGACTTCGAAACGCTCGTGCGGGTGTTCGACGCCCACGGGTTTCGCCCGCCCTGCTCGTGGTATCTCAACGATGAGGCCAATATCGCCTATGCCCGCGAGGCGCCGGACGGCGGTCGGCTGTCGCAGCCGGTGCTGTTCGTCAATGGCACCTACGACCAGATCAACACCATCGACGGCAATCGCCTGGGCGACCCCATGCGTGCGGCGTGCGCGGAACTCACGGTGACGAGCCTGCCGGGCGCCCACTGGCTGCCGTTGGAGTGTAAGGCGGAACTCACTGCGGTTATCCGCGACTGGTTGCAGGCCAAGAGCCTTTGAAGTATCCCGTTTAAGGAGCGCCCTAACTGCTACGGCGGCGACGAAAGACCGTTCGTAGCCGCCGCGGCCTGCGTCCGGTTTAGAGAAGCGACGGCGATGTCCGGATATGGCGCGGACCAGCCGGGAGGCTGGCCTAGTCAGGCGATGCCGGCGAAGTCCTGATGCCTGCGGCTTGAAGGGCCGATCCGAGCTCCTCGTTGGTGTAGGGCTTCAGCAGGATCGCCACTCGGCCCATCGCGCCGAACTGGTCCTGCAGCGTGCCTTCACCCTGGCCGCTGGCGATGACGACTGGCAGCGACGGGTGCAGGGCTCTCATCTCACGCACCAGAACCTCGCCGCCATAATCCGGCAGGCCGAGATCGACGATCGCGCCGTCGAAGCCGCCGGGCATCAGGCGGAGCTTATTCAGCGCCTCGGTGGCCGACCCAGCGATCTCGGCCTTAAACCCGAGTTCCTCCAGGTTGCCCACCAGCAGCATCTGCAGCAGCGGCTCGTCCTCCACCACCAGGATGCGCCGCGGCCCGGCATGCAGGTCGAGGACGTCGCGCAGCTTGGTGGCGATCGCGGCATAGGTGAAGGGCTTGGTGATCAACTGGACCCCCGGGTCCAGCCGGCCGTCATGGACGATGGCGTTCCGGGCATAGCCCGTGGTGAACAGCACCTTGAGATCGCCCCGGATCCGCCCCGCGGCCTCAGCCAGCTGGCGCCCGTTCATGCCGCCGGGCAGGCCCACATCGGTGAATAGCAGGCTCAGTTCCGGATGCTCCTCGATCACCCTCAGCGCGACCCTGCCATCCGGCGCTTCCATCACGGCATAGCCGAGCTCGCGCAGGATGCCGGTGGTGTGGCTGCGCACGTCGTCGTCGTCCTCGACCACCAGGATCGTCTCGGCATGGGCTGCGCCGGGCACCCGCGCCGGAGCCTCGGCTTCGGCCCGTTCTTCGGTCGAGTGGAAGCGCGGCAGGTAGATCTTGACCGTCGTGCCCTGGCCGGGCTCGCTGTAGATCTTCACATGCCCGCCCGACTGCTTGACGAAGCCGTAGACCTGCGAGAGGCCGAGGCCGGTGCCGTGCCCGACATCCTTGGTGGTGAAGAACGGCTCGAAGGCGCGCGCGATCACGTCGCGGCTCATGCCCACGCCGTTGTCGGTCACCGCCACCGCGACGTACTGGCCCGGCGCCACCTCCGTGTGCGACACCGCGTAGGGTTCATCGAGATAGGCGTTGGCGGTCTCGATCGTCAGTTTGCCGCCGCCGGGCATTGCGTCTCGCGAATTGACCGCGAGGTTCAGGATCGCGACCTCGATCTGGTTCGGGTCGGCATGGACCAGCCACAGGCCGCCGGACAGGACGGTCTCGACCGCGACCTGCTCGCCGATCGAGCGGCGCAGCAGGTCCGACATGCCGCCGATCAGCCGGTTGATGTCGGTCGGCTTCGGCTCGAGCGGCTGCTGTCGCGAGAAAGCCAGCAGGCGCTGGGTGAGCGAAGCGGCGCGCTGTGCGCCGCGGGTGGCCTGCGCCGTCGAGCGCTCGAGGATGGCGATGTTCTGCTGTGGCTGGCGCAGATGCCGCTGCAGCGTTTCCAGATTGCCGATGATGACGGTCAGCAGGTTGTTGAAGTCATGGGCCACGCCGCCTGTGAGTTGGCCGATGCTCTCCATCTTCTGCGCCTGCCGTAGCGCTTCCTCGGCGCGCTCGCGCTCGGCGGCCTCGGCGCGCAGCCTTTCATTCGCCGCCGTCAGTTCGGCGGTGCGCTCGGCCACCTTGGTCTCCAGTGCCCGTTCGCTCTCCCGCAGCGCAGCCTCGGTGCGGGTCCGGCGCTCGATCTCGACTTGGGCGGCGCGGTACAGCCGGGCCTTGTCCATCGCGATCGCCGCCTGCGTCGCGATGCCGGCCAGCAGCTTCTCGGACCGCTCGTCGAAGATGCCGGGCTCCGGGTGCCCGAAGAACAGGCCGCCCAGCACCTCACCGGACTGCGAGACGACCGGGGCGGCGAGGTAGCTGCGCACCGGCAGGTGGCCATCGGGCATGCCCTTGTTGGGCGTGTTCCGGCCATAGCGGGGATCCCGGGTGATGTCGTCCGACCGGACCAGGCCCTCGCCACGGAAGGTCGGGCCGAACACCTCGGTGTTGCGCGGCATTGGAAAGCGCGAGAACGCCTCGCGCGGCACGCCGGACAGTGTGTAGAG
>NZ_JBYRFX010000992.1:0-11357 GCF_057815775.1 Inquilinus sp. | reverse complement strand
AAGATCGTCTCGGTGATCATCGAGGCGCCCCGGGCCACCGTCATCAAGCCCATCATCTGGGCCTGCAGGTCGGTCGGGAAGCCGGGATAGGGCTCGGTCATCACGTCGACGCCGACCAGATCGCCGGTGCGGCGGACCTTGAAGCCGTCGGCCGTCGGCTCGAACTCGACGCCGGCGCCGCGCAGCACGTCCGCCGCCGCCTCGATCAGGTGCAGGCTGGTGCCGACCAGCTCGACCTCGCCGCCGGTCGCGGCCGCGGCCATGACATAGGTGCCGGTCTCGATCCGGTCGGCGACGATGCGGTGCGTCGCCCGATGCAGCCGCTCGCGGCCCTGGATGCGGATGGTGTCGGTGCCCGCCCCTTCGACCGAGGCGCCCATGGCGTTGAGGCAGGCGGCGAGATCGACGATCTCCGGCTCGCGCGCCGCATTGACCAGCACGGTCTCGCCGCGGGCCAGCGACGCCGCCATCATCAGGTTCTCGGTGGCGCCGACCGACACCTTCGGGAACACGATGCGGGCGCCCTGCAGCCCGTTCGGGGCGCGGGCGTTGATGTAGCCCTCGGTCACCTCGATCTCGGCGCCGAGCTGCTCCAGCCCCATGATGTGCAGGTCGACCGGGCGGCTGCCGATGGCGCAGCCGCCGGGCAGCGACACCTTGGCCTGGCCTTCGCGCGCCACCAGCGGCCCCAGCACCAGCACGCTGGCGCGCATCTTCCGCACCAAGTCATAGGGGGCGGTGGTGCTGCGGATGCGCCGCGCCGTCAGCTCGATCACCCGGCCCTGGGCGCCGTCCGAGGCGGCGCCGTTCAGCGCGATCTCGACCCCGTGCTGGGCTAGCAGCGTCGCCAGGGTCGAGATGTCGGCCAGGTGCGGCAGGTTGGTCAGGGTCAGCGTCTCGTCCGACAGCAGCGCCGCCGCCATCAGCGGCAGCGCCGCGTTCTTCGCCCCGCTGATCGCGAGCCGGCCCTGGAGGGGACGCCCGCCCCGGATTCGAATCTTGTCCATGATGGCTCCCCCCGGACTTGGCCCGGACCCTGGAAAAAGATGAGGCTACAGCTTCGGCAGCGTGACGCCGCGCTGGCCCATGTATTTGCCGGCCCGGTCGGCATAGGATACCTCGCAGGGCTGGTCGCCCTTGAGGAACAGGAACTGGCAGGCGCCCTCATTGGCGTAGATCTTGGCCGGCAGCGGCGTGGTGTTGGAGAATTCCAGCGTCACATGCCCCTCCCATTCCGGCTCCAGCGGCGTGACGTTGACGATGATGCCGCAGCGGGCATAGGTCGACTTGCCCAGGCAGATCACCAGCACGTCGCGCGGGATGCGGAAATACTCGACCGTGCGAGCCAGGGCGAAGCTGTTCGGCGGGATGATGCAGACCGGCCCCTTGCGCTCGACAAAGCTCTTCGGATCGAAATTCTTCGGGTCGACCAGGGCGCTGTCGACATTGGTGAAGACCAGGAACTCGTCCGAGACGCGGGCGTCGTAGCCGTAGCTCGACAGGCCATAGGAAATCGTGCCCTCGCGCTTCTGCCGCTCGACGAAGGGCTCGATCATATTGACCTTGAGCGCCTGCTCGCGAATCCAGATATCGGACAGGATCGTCACGGCCTAACCCCTCGTCTCATCATCGCGCCCGGCAGGATCACGCTCAGCAGTGCCCGCCGGCGCGTCCGCCTCACCCTCGACCGCCGCGCGCCCCCGGCTCTGCACCTTGCGCCGCGCCAGATTGGCACGCAACGCCGCCGCCTCGCGCTCATGGCGTGACGGGGCCTGGCGCGACGGGGATGCGGGCTTCGGTGTCGGGGGTCGACGCTGATCGGTCATTTCGACTTTGGTATGGCGGATGCGCCGGCGTTTCGCAACCGGACGAACAAACTTCATGAAATCCCTTGCGCCCGGGCCGCGGTTGTGGCCGATTGCGCCGCCTTGACGCGGGCTGCCGTAGCTCAGTGGTAGAGCACTCCCTTGGTAAGGGAGAGGTCCTGAGTTCAATCCTCAGCGGCAGCACCACCTCTCGCGTTTCCTGCCCCGTCGTCGGTGGCGTGGAGTCGCGGCGCCTGTGATCGGATCCCCGGTGGAAACGATCACGGAAAAGCGCTTGCACCACCCCCGCCGCTATGGCAGGTTCCGCGCCGCTTCGAAGGCGGGCTGCCGTAGCTCAGTGGTAGAGCACTCCCTTGGTAAGGGAGAGGTCCTGAGTTCAATCCTCAGCGGCAGCACCAGCGCCCCGAAGCTCCCAGACAAGTCGTCGATCGAGATCACCGGCGCCGTGGCGTCGCTGCCGGACGAGTCGCAACGGCTGGACGCGCGCTCATATGCTGCGCCGCCTCCCGTCTCGCGATCTTCTGATGCTCGGCCGTTTGCCGTCGCCGGGTCAGGATCTTCCGACCCTGCCCGATCTGGACAGCCTCAGCTGGCGATGCCGACGGCCGGTGGAGCCATGTCGCGGCCGGAATGCCGGGCCGCCCGTTCCGCCTCGGCGACGGTGCGGAAGCTCTGGCCCTCCAGGCTCTGGAACCGGGAATCGGAGGCGTAGAAGCGGAAGCCGCGCGGCTGGGCGACGACAATGCCAACCGCTTCGCCCGCGACCTCGATCGTGAACGCTTCGGAACGAACCATGGGATCGACCTCTATGGGAGCGGCGCTCAGCGCCGACCGATGACGGGAGCGAACGGGGAACGGGGCTGGAGAGCCGTCAGTTCCGCCATCGTCCGATCGAAAAATCCGAGGTCAGGAGGGTCGGTCTGGTACCAGTCGCCAACATGTCACCCATCCGTGTTCCGCCGCCGGTCCGCAAAGACAACGCGCGGCTTATCGCCGTCTTCGGGCGCGGCCTTGTCTGCTGGCATCAAGTGCTCGGCGACCCTTGTCATGGGCCGCTCTTGGTATCGACCCTCTCGCACCCGGCCATGACTGTCAACGGCTATTACACGTGCAATTTGAACAAAATGTTATTGCCAAGTTGAAGTGATGTGAAATTCAAGTATTACTCAACAATCATTCGCTCAAGCGTCTCCAGGCGATCCGCTTCCGCCGCCGGCTTGTCCCAGCGGATGCGGTGAACCCGGGGGAATCGCATCGCGACTCCGGATTTGTGGCGGGTCGAGCGATGGACGCTGTCGAAGGCGACTTCGAGCACCAGATGCGGCTCGACCTCACGCACCGGGCCGAAGCGCTTCACCGTGTGCGCCCGCACCCAGCGGTCGAGCTGCGCCAGCTCCTCATCGGTGAAGCCGAAATAGGCTTTGCCCACCGGCACCAGCCGGTCGCCCTCGGGTTCCGACCGCCAGGTGCCGAAGGTATAGTCGGAATAGAAGGACGACCGCTTGCCGTGGCCGCGCTGGGCGTACATCAGCACGGTGTCCAGCGTCAGCGCCCCGCGCTTCCACTTGAACCACGGTCCCTTCGGCCGGCCGGCGACATAGTCGCTGTCACCGCGCTTCAGCATCAGCCCTTCGATCGCCTGGGCCCGGGCGCCGTCGCGCAGCGCCGCCAGTTCGTCCCAGCTGTCGAACGGGATCATCGGCGACAGATCCATCCGCGCCGGGGCCGCGCGCGCGACCCAGGATTCGAGCCGGATGCGGCGGGCGTCGAAGGGCAGCGTCCGCAGATCCTCGTCGCCCTCGAACAGGATGTCGTAGAGCCGCACCCAAGCCGGGTAGTCGGCGATCATCCGGGCAGTGATGACCTTGCGGTTCAGGCGCTGCTGCAGGTCGTTGAACGGCGCCACCGCCCCGTCCCGCGCCACCAGCAGCTCGCCATCCAGCACGGCGTGGAAGCGGATGCGGTCGGCCAGGTCCGGAAAAGCGCCGGTGACGTCGTCGCCGCTGCGCGAATAGATCCGCGGCGGCCGGTCGCCGCGGCCGACCACCTGCACCCGGATGCCATCCCATTTCCACTCGGCTCGGAAGGCCGCCGGGTCCAGCCCGGCGATGTCCTCGGCCTCCAGCGGATGCGCGAGCATCAGTGGCCGGAAGGTGGCGCGGTCGCCGATCTCTGGCTTCGGCCCCTGCCCCGACAGCCACAGGAACAGCTCCTCATAGGGCGGCTCCAGCGCGTGCCACAGCTCCTCGATCTCGTCGACCGACTGGCCGCCCCATTCCGCCAGCGCGACCTTGGCCAACCGGGCCGAGACGCCGACGCGGAGATTGCCGGTGATCAGCTTCAACAGGGCGAAGCGCTCCGACGCCGCCAGCGAATCGAGCCAGCGTTCGACCAGCACCGGCGCCGCGGCGCGGGAGGTGGCGCGCAGCTCCTCCACCACCTCGGTGATGGTCGGCTCCCGGTTCGCGCCGGGCTTCTGCGGCCAGATCAGTGCCACGGTCTCGGCCAGGTCGCCGACAAAATCGTAGGACCAGCCGAACAGCGCCTCGTCGACCCGCGCGGTGGCCAGGTTGCGGATGGTCGAGGCCTTGGCCGCGGCGAAGCTCAGGCCCCCGGTCAGCGCCGCCAGCGCCCAGCCGCGGTCCGGGTCGGCCGTGTGCTCGAAATAGTCGGTCAGCAGCCGGATCTTGCCGTTGCGCGACGGCCGGTAGACCAGCCCTTCGATCAGGGCTGCGAACGACTTCATGTGCTGTCGTCCTCCTCGAAGCCGATCAGCGCCAGCGCCCGCGCGGCGCGGCCGGATTTGCGCACCTGATGGATCAGCGCCTCCTCCCGTCCATGGGTGACCCAGACTTCGCCGGCTTGAACCTCCTCGATCGTGGCGCAGAGCTCGTCCCAGTCGGCGTGGTCGGAGATCACCATCGGCAGCTCGACCCCGCCCTGCCGGGCGCGCTGGCGCACCCTCATCCAGCCCGAGGCGGCGGCGATCACCGGGTCCGGCAGGCGGCGCGACCAGCGGTCGGCGATGGCGGAGGGCGGCCCCAGCACGATCTGCCCGGCCAGCTCGGCCTTCGAAGCCCCGGTCGCCGGCAGCAGCGGCCCGAGCGGCACGCCGAGCGATTCGTACAGGTCGCACAGTGCCTGCATCGCGCCGTGCAGGTAGATCGGCCGGTCCCACCCGGCCTGGCGCAGCAGGCAGATCAGCCGCTGGCACTTGCCCAGGGCGTAGACGCCAACGACATGCGCCCGCTCCGGAAACAGCGCGATCGAATGCAGCAGCTTGGCGATCTCCTCGCTGTCCGGCGGGTGGCGGAACACCGGCAGGCCGAAGGTCGCCTCGGTGACGAAGACGTCGCAGACCACCGGCTGGAACGGCCGGCAGGTCGGGTCGGGCCGGCGCTTGTAGTCGCCCGACACCACCACCCGGCTGCCGGCATGCTCCAGCACGATCTGGGCGGAGCCGAGGACATGCCCGGCCGGCACGAAAGTGACGTCGACCTCGCCGATCCGCCGGGTCTCGCCCCAGGCCGCCGGCTCCAGCGTCCGGCCCGCCGCGTCGCCGTAGCGGGCGCGCATGATCGCCAGCGTCTCCGGCGTCGCCAGCACCGCGGCATTGTTCGGCCGGGCATGGTCGGAATGGCCATGGGTGACCAGCGCCCGCTCGACCGGGCGCATCGGGTCGACATGGAAGCCGCCGGGCACCACGAACAGGCCCTCGGGCTGCACTCGGATCCATTGGTCGGGGCGCGGAGTCGGCATGATCACGACGATAGGACATGGACCGGCGCGGCGCCAAATCCAGGCCAGAAATCGAGACTGGGTGGCCGGGAGTGACTCTCGATCCCTTCGATCAACCGCTGCGGCGACTGAACCACCAGTCGTTTTGCCAGTCTTCGTAGCCCAGCAAACTGCCTTGGTATCGCTCCAGGGCGTCAGACCATCCCGCCTTCTTCCCGACCTGCCGGAGCAGGAGATAGGCATCGATGCGCCATTCCTGTCCGGGCTGAGCGAAGTAGGCCTCGCGAATGCCGTCCACCTGAGCACCGTCGGGCAGTCTGTAAGGAGTCTCGAATGGCCGGTCCACAATCCGGCCGATCAGGCGACCGTCGAGGACAAGGGCATTGAACTGAGCAATGAGCGCCTCGAACCAATCGCCCGGATAAGTGTCGGATAACACCGTGAGCGGCTTCCTACCTTCCATCATCAATGGAAGCTCGAAGCCTGTGTGAATGAGATACGGCGCCTCCCTGATGGATTGCCATGGCGCAAGTATGACCTCGCAATCGCTACAATCCAGGGCAACCCCGAAGCGATGCTCGATGGCATCGCGTTCCTCCTCGGTCAGCACGTACGAGTGAGCCAGATCGTGGTCGTCCCCGTCCCTAACGATGGCTTGCAGCACGGCGATATCCGCCACGTGAAACCGCATCTCGACGAATGGGCTGCCGGTGATTGGGTCAAACCCCTGCAACACAAACCAGCGTGCCGGGCCCGCATCCTTGGTTCGATCCGTCAATCCAATACTCCTCTCGGCGAACCAGGGGGCTGAAGGCCGGGGCGCGGATTCGGCATGATCACGACGATAGGACATGGATCGGGCCGACGCCAAATCCAGGCTTAAGGGCAGATCAGGCCGTCTGCACCTTGAAGGCGGTGGCGGCCTCCTGCACGAAGAGGCGGATGCTCGCGGGAATCGGCTTGCTCGGCAGGTAGGTCGCGAACAGCTCGATGGTCTCAGCGCAAAGCCCGTCGAGACAGGTGACAAGCCGCCCGTCCCGGATATCGTCGGCGACATCCCATTCGGCCTCCATCGACAGACCGCGGCCCTCAAGAGCCCAGGTGCGGATAACCTCGCCGTCGGAACTGGTAAGCGCGCCGCCGACTTGCACGAGCTTCGTGCCGGTGCGGTCGATGAAACGCCAGCGATCCTGCAGGCTGTGGCGCCGCGCGAGGCGAAGGCATTGATGCTGCAACAGGTCTTCCGGATCGCGCGGCACGCCATGTTTCGCGAGATAGGACGGCGCGGCGCAGAGGACGCGCCGGCTGGTCAGAAGCTTGCGGGTCAGCACCGCCGGATCGCTCGGGCGGCCGACGCGCAGGGCCACGTCCAGCCCGTCCTCGCCGACTTCGAGCCCGGCATCGGATAGCGTGAGATGCACCTCCAGCCCAGGATGGCGGCTTGCGAAGTCGGCGATCAGGGGGGCGATGCGGCTGCGGCCCAGATCGGCGGGCGCACCGACCCGAAGACGCCCCCGTGCCGCGTTGCCGCGCGACGCCACCTCGGTTTCCAGGTCGCGCAGCTGATCCAGGATGCTGCGGCCGTGTTCGAGATACATCGTGCCCTCGTCGGTCAGGCGGAAGCGCCGGGCGCTGCGGTCGGCGAGCTTGACGCCGAGACGCTGCTCAAGCTGGGCCAGGCGGCGGCTGATCGCTGGCGGCGAGGAGCCGAGGATCCGGGCGGCGGCGGAGAGGCCGCCCGAGCCCGCGATCGCCTGGAACAGCTGCAATTCGGCAACGACATCCGGCATGGCATGTTTCCATTAATCGGAAGATAAGCGTCCGGCATCTGCCGTTTCGGGACCCGAAGAGGGGCGTTAACTTCGTTCTGCGCAATTGAACGAGGCGGCCCCCGTGAAAGCAACTCCATTCTTCCGCTTCGGCGCAGCCATTCCACCGCCACGGCCGGACGTTCCGGCGAGCACCGGCCCAAGCCGGTACATGCTGCTCGGCCTCGGGCTCGCGACCTGGATGGAGTTCTACACCTATGACGGCGTGAACCTCGTCCTGCCCGACATGGCCGGCACGCTGGGAATTTCGCAGGACGAGGCGAGCTGGATCCTGACGACATACCTTTCGGCGCTGCTGTTCGGCGTTCCGCTTTCGATCTGGCTGGCCGGTCGCGTCGGGTATCTTCGCTACATCATCGCAAGCGCCGTCGTCTTCGCCATCGCGTCCGTCGGCTGTATGACGGCACCCGATCTCGCAACCCTGCTGGCCTGGCGTGCGCTGCAGGGGTTCGCCGGGGCAGGCCTGACCATGTGGTGGCGCGCCAGCGTCTACATGCTGATGCCGCTGCCGCAGCGAAGCGGGTCGATGATGCGGATCTCCGTCATGCTCTACCTCGCGACCGCCGCCGGCCTGGTCTTCTGCGGTTCTGTCACGGACAATTTCGGCTGGCGGCTGATCTTCCTGCCGAACGTGCTGTTCGCCGCCGTGGCCATCCC
Source organism: Inquilinus sp. (assembly GCF_057815775.1). NCBI lineage: Bacteria > Pseudomonadati > Pseudomonadota > Alphaproteobacteria > Rhodospirillales > Rhodospirillaceae > Inquilinus > Inquilinus sp. Next base: position 3,307 of record NZ_JBYRFX010000992.1, on the reverse strand, counting down.
CTTGCTGGTGCGGCATTTTCCGGACGTGCCGCGTCCCGCGGATGCCCGTGCGGTCGCCATGGACAAGCCGGGCGTCGCGCTGCTGGGCGTCGCCCTGGTGACGCTTCAGATCGTGCTGAGCCGCGGCGAGATCGATGACTGGTTCGGCTCGTCGAGGATCCAGTTGCTGACCGGGATCGGCCTGGCCGCGCTGCTCCTGTTCGTCGCCTGGGAGATCAGCCCGCGAAACCCCGCGCCGCTGCTGCAGCTGAGCCTTGTCCGCAACCGCAATGTCCAAGCCGCCATCTGCCTTGGCCTGCTCGCCGGCATCATCCTGTCGGGCAGCCTCTACGCTGTCCCGGAGTATCTGAGGAACGTCTTCCCGCACCCGCTCAGCGCGACACAGGCCGGGCGCATCATGTGCGTCTATGCCCTGACCGCCGCCGCGATCCGCCCGCTGGTGGCAACAGCGATCGCACGCTTTGGCCAGCGCAAGGCCATGGCATTCGCCTTCACGATGCTCGTGGGCTCGATGCTGCTTTTCGCGCGGCTCATGACATCCGGCACGCCCGACACCGACTATGTGCTGCCGCTGATCCTCTATGCCTTCTGCCTGGCGCCGATGCTCTCCGCGACCGCCAGCGGAACGGTGGCCAACGTTCCGCTGGCCCAGCAGCTCGATGCAGTCGCGATCTACATGACCTTTCGCCAGTTCGGCGCGTCCATCGGCGTCACGCTGGTCACCATCCTCCTCAACCGGCGGGAAACGCTGCATTCCTCGCGATTGTTCGAGCATCTCCGCGCTGGCGGGACGCAGACCCAGGACTGGTTGAATCAGGCGGCTCAGCTCGCCGTCAGCCGCGGCGGCTATGCACCGCTCCAGGCCCAGCACATGGCCGTGCAGATGCTGAGCGACGAGGGCGCCCGCCAGGCCGCCACCATGGCTTACGCCGACGCCTTCGTCTTCATGGCCGCAATCGGGCTCATCGCTCTTTGCTTCATCCCGCTCATGTCTCCGCGCAAGGCACCAAAATCATGACCGAGGCAGCTCTCGCTCTTCCTTCGGCACCCGCTCGCTCTGCCGAACCGTCATCCGGGCCTGCGGCACAGGATCATCCCCAACATGGCGCGCCCGCCGCCGGCGATCAGGGCCGGCCGCGGCGGCGGTTTCCGCTCTGGGCGCTGACCATCGGCGGCGCGTTGGTTGCAGCAGCCGCCTATGTCTATGTGCCGAACCTCTACGTGGTCGAAACCGACGACGCATCGTTCCAGGCCGATACCGTTTCGATCGTGCCGAAGGTCGCGGCCTACGTCTCGGCGCTGCATGTGACCGACAACAGCGCCTTCGCGGCGGGAGAGCTCCTGGTGGAACTCGACCCGCGGGATTTCCAGGCGGCCAAGGACATCGCCGCCGCCAACCTGCAGAGTGCGCAGGCCGCGCAGGCCGTGGCCGAGGCGCAGCTGCGCGAGCAGAGCCAGGTGATCGCGGCGGACGAGGCCAATGTCGGAGGAGACCGCGGCACGCTGGCATTCACCGCGGAGCAGCTGACGCGATTTCAGGCCCTTGCCAAGGATGGCTTCGGCACCGCCGAGCGCGCGCAGCAGGCCGTTTCCGACAACACCGCGCAACAGGCTGCCGTGCAAAGGGATTCGGCGACGCTGGCGGCAGCGCAGGGACAGGTCCAGGTGCTGCAGAGCCAGGTCGAGCAGGCGCAGGCCAATGTGACCCAGGCGCAGGCCGCGATGGCCCAGGCAGGCCTCAACCTGTCTTACACCAGGATCTACGCCCCATCCGCCGGCAGAGTCGCCAGCAGGAGCGTGCAGGTCGGCAATTTCGTCCAAGCCGGCCAGACACTGTTTTCGGCGGTGCCGAACGAGATCTTCGTGATCGCGAACTTCAAGGAGACGCAGCTGGCGCGCATGCAGGCCGGACAGCCGGTCTCCATCAACGTCGATGCCTTCCCGAACCACACGCTGCACGGCCACATCGACAGTTTCCAGAGTGGGACAGGCTCGAACTTCGCACTCCTGCCGCCCGAGAACGCGACCGGCAACTTCGTCAAGATCGTCCAGCGTGTCCCGGTGAAGATCTTGCTCGATGACACCGATCAGGATCCCCGGCTGCTCGGACCCGGCATGTCGGTCGAGGCGACGGTGACGGTGCGCACGCCGCCGGGCTGGCTGGCCTGGCTGCTTTAGGCAAATGCCGGACCACCACCGCAACCGAACGCCACAGCAACCGAAAGGCTGAATCGCCATGCTCTCATTTGCACTTTCACTCGCCGCGGGGCTGGTCGTCGGGATCGGATACGGCCTGTGCGGGATCCGCTCCCCCGCCCCACCGGCGATCGCCTTGCTGGGGCTGCTCGGCATGCTGGCGGGGGAGCAGGGCGTCGTGCTGGTGCTGCGCCTTCTCCGCCCTCACTTTTAGGCCGCACCGGCGGCGATCAGACATCCGAACACAAAGGGAATGACCATGCCGGACCAAATTCAGGACGAGATCGTGGCGCTGCTGGCGCCGATGCTGAAGAAGACGCTGTTCGTGGCGATCAGCCGCGCCGTCGGCACGGCCGACGCGATGCGCCCCTTCATCGCGGACCATCTGCGCTACATGAATGCCCTGGAAGAGCGCGGGGCGCTGTTCGCGTCGGGGCCGTTCGTGCAGCCGGGCGTGGTCGTCGGCGACGGCCTCACCATCCTCAACACCACCGACGAAGCCGAGGCGCGGCGCTGGATGGACGAGGAACCGCTGATCAAGCACGGCCTGCGCGTGTTCGACCTGCGGCGCTGGGAAATGCGCGAGGGGCGGATCACGATCGCGCTGAACCTGTCCCGCTCGGCCTTCGACCTGCCGTAACCCTCATTCACTGCGATTCCGGCCCCCCCAGTGCTACGGGCGTAACGCGTTTCGGCTCCCTCGACGCGCTCCGGTAACGCCGCGCTCCTACCGTCCCGGTGAGCCGGCGGACTGACAGCCGACAGACATTTCAAGGAGTTACCCCGTGACTCACTTCCATCTGCTGATCGATGGCCAGCTCGTGCCCGGTGCCGGCACGCTGCCCGTGATCAACCCTGCGACGGAAGATCTGGTGGCCGATGCGCCCCGGGCGGACCTGGCGCAGCTGAATGCCGCAGTCGCCGCGGCCAAGGCGGCCTTCCCGGCCTGGTCGGCCCGCCCGCTGCGCCAGCGCGGCGAGCTTCTGGTCAAGCTGGCGGAGGCCCTGGAGCAGCGCCAGGACGAATTCGCCCGGCTGCTGACGGAAGAACAGGGCAAGCCGCTGCCGCATGCGGCCATGGAGATCGCCCGTTCGGCCGGCATCATCCGCTA
>NZ_JBYRFX010000991.1:0-3606 GCF_057815775.1 Inquilinus sp. | reverse complement strand
GACCGTAGGCGACATTCTCGAAGACGGTCATGTGGGGCCAGACGGCATAGGATTGAAACACCATGTTGATGCCGCGCTTCTCGGGCGGCACGTCTCGCCCGTCCGCCGCCACGACCTCGCCACCGATGCGGATCGTCCCCGCCGAGGAGCCTTCGAGGCCCGCGATGCACCGGAGGGTCGTGGTCTTGCCGCAGCCGCTCGGCCCGAGAAGCGAGACGAACTCCCCGTCCTCGACGGTGAAGGAGACGTTGCGCACTGCCGTGACGCTGCCATAGGCCACGACGAGATCTTCCACGCTGAGCTTGGCCATGATGCTCCTTCGATAATTCCGGGCGCCGGTCAGGCCGCCTGGGACAGCCGGACCCGCAGCGCGTATCGGCCGACGACGATCCCCACGACCAGGATCGCCGTCTGCAGCAGGCCGATGATCGCGGCGTTCTGCACGTTTCCGAATTCGAGATAGTCCCAGGACATCACCGACAGGACCTTGTTGCTCGGCGATGCCAGGAGGATTGCGGCACTGATCTCGCGGATCGAAAAGATGAAGACGAGGATCCAGGCCGAGAGAATTCCGGGCCGGATCAGCTTGAAAGTCACCTGTCGGGCCGTCCGCCAATGCGATGCGCCGCAGACCGCGGAGGCCTCCTCAAGCGACTTGTCGATCTGGATGATCGAGGTGTCGATCATGCGGTAGGCGAAGGGGATGTAGGAGGCGACGAAGGCGATGACCAGGATCCAGATCGTCCCGTAGGCCGGCGTCATCAGGTAGGTCCAGAAGATGCCGGTGCCGAAGACTATGCCGGGAACGGCGATCGGGAACATGGCGATGTAATCCAGGATGCCACTGCCACGGACATGCAGGCGCCGTACCGCATAGGCGATGGCGGTGCCGAGCAGGACGCAGAGCGTCGGCGCGATGAGCCCGACGAGCAGCGTGTTGCCGATCGATTGCCGCACCGCCACCGAGCCGGCCACCGACCAAAAATTCGCCAGCGTGAAGGTCGCGTCAAGAATGGAGGACGAGGTGAAGCTGGTGAACGCGACGTAGAAAAGGGCGAGATAGGGCAGGATGATCGCGAGGGTGACATAGACGAGGATCATCAGGATCGCCGCCAGCCGCCAGCCACGCAGCTTGACGAGGCGGGTGCTGTAGCCACGGGCGGTCACCGTGACGAAGCGCGTCGCGACCCTTGACGCGAAGCGGTAGAAAAAGACGCCGATCAGCGAGATCCAGGACAGCAGCGTGCCGATCGCAGCCGCCCTGGAATAGTCGAGCGGGAAGGTCGCGACCGCCCGATAGATGTCGACGGCTAGGAACGGCAACGTCTGCGTGCCCCCGAGGGCGGCCGGGATCGAGAAGGTGCCGCAGGTCAGGACGAAGACGAAGAAGAAGGCCGAGATGATCGACGGACGGACCACCGGAAAGGTGATCTTCAGCGCCGTCGCGAGCGTGCCCGCCCCGTTGAGATAGGATGCCTCCTCCATCGACGGGTCCATGCCCTTCAGCGCAGCCGAAACGGTCATGTAGGCGTAGGGCACGTTGTACAGCGCCATGATCAGGATCACCCCGCTGGCCGTCATGACGTTGATCATGGATCCGGTGACGCCGAGCAGATCTCGGGCGAGCACGTTCAGAAGGCCAGCATTCGGCGAGCCGAGAATGAGCCACGCCAACGCGCCGACGAACGGCGACAGGTAGAGGGGCGCAATGACCGCGTTCTCCATCACCCCCTTGGCGGGCAGATCGGTCCTGGCGAGCAGCCAGGCCAGGGCGATGCCGATGATGCAGGCGACCAGGGAGACCAGAAGCGATGCCCCGATGGTGACCGCGAGGATCTTGAGGTAGGGCAGCGTCGTGTAGACCAGTTCGAGACTGCGCAACGAGAATCGGGCCCGCGGGTCCACGAAGGTCCCGGTCCGCACCGCGCCGAAGAACATCAGCGCGATCGGGATCAGGACCAGCACGGCCATGAGGATGCCGAGCGACAGCGGAAGGGCAAATCCTCGCCGGCGCCGGCGCATCGAGGCGTAGCCGCCCGGACGGTCCTCGGTCTTCAGCGCGGTCGCGGTGGTGGACATGGTCATCGCACGCCTCAGCGACCGAAAATCTGGTTCCACTCGGCGATGATCGGCTTCGCCGGATCGACGTAGCCCGGGTCGCTCAGGTAATCGATGTAGAGCTCCTTGGGATCGGCATACCAATCCTCCCGGTACCAGTCGGCCTTCGCGGCCTTGCGGGGGTCGATGGTGTCGGCGCGGGCCGAGGCGACGCCGGCGACCGTGAACCAGGCGGCCTGCCCTTCCGCGCTGGCCGCCCAATCCTGGAACAGGCGGGCGGCGTTGGGATGGGGGGCCTTCGCCGAGATCGTCTGGACGGTCAGGTTGGCAGGCGTCGGGTCCGGGAAGATCCAGCGGATCGGCGCCCCCTTGAGGTATATGCCGCCCATATCACTCTGCGAGGCCTGGTCAACGATCGCATGCTCGCCTGCGGCGAGGCGGTCATACATCGGCGACTTGCTTTCGTAGACCTGCGGCCTCAGCGCCGCCATCTTCGCCACGAAGTCCGGCCCGAACTGGTCCCGCTTCCCGCCCAGGAACATGTAGACGTAGGAGTAGCTGCTGCCGCCGGATGCGGGGGTGCCGGTTGCGAAGCGGCCCGTCCAGCGCGGGTCGGTCAAGACGTTCCAGCCGCCCTCCCGGATCAGCTTGTCCTCCTCCTGCGTGACCTTGGTGGAGTTCCAGGCGATCCCCATGGCGTTCACGAAGATCGTGTACCAGACGCCGTCCTTTTTCATCTCCGGCCGGATGCCCGCGGCCGAGGGCGGGATGTAATCCGCCACCAGCCCCTCGTCATGGGCGGATTCGATCAGGATGGTGTCGGTGATCTGGACGACGTCGGCGATGTGCTGCCCGACCCGCTCTTCCGTCAGCCAGCGGTCGAACAGGGGGTAGCTGGGGCCCCGGACGTTCTGCGTCGTGATCTCGTAGTTGTCGCTGAAGACCTTCGTCCAGGCGGCGGTCGGGTCGATCGCGGTCGTGTGATAGTAGGTCAGGGTGCCCTCGGCCTTCGCCGCCGCCACCAGCCCGGCATCGGATGCCGCCGACGCGCTCTGCGCAAAACCTGCCCTGCCGAACGCTGTCATCCCGATCGCGCCCAGCCCGGCCAGTGCCCCGCCCTGCAGGATCCGTCGGCGCGACCAGGCTCCATTCGCACCGAAACGCAGGCGATCGTCGAAAGCGGCCATCTCGTCCTCCCAGACGGTTGAGGGTGCCTCAAGGGCATCTTCTCGTTTCGATTGATCCTACATTTGCGCAAATATATTTGCGCGTCAACGCCGAGCCGCGATATTCTCGACGCGATCAGGTTGGGCGGGTGACTGGCGCGATGGCCGTGCGGGAGAAGACTGTGGATCCGTGGACAAGTCCGGTTCTCGAGGCGCCGCTCAATGAGCCCACCTATCTCAGGGTCAAGCGCGCCATCATCGGGGATCTGGTGTCCGGGCAATTCGTCCCCGGAACCCATCTGACGATCGATGCCCTGACGTCGCGCTATGCCGTCAGCCACATGCCGATCCGCGAGGCGCTGCGGCAGCTCGAGGGCGAAGG
>NZ_JBYRFX010000990.1:0-4909 GCF_057815775.1 Inquilinus sp. | reverse complement strand
GCGCTGGTGGCGGCGCGGGCGTCGGGGGCGTGGCTGCGCTCGGCCCGGAAGGCGACGCAGAGCTGGACGCCGAAATCGACCGCGATGCCGACGAACAGCACGGCGAAGGCGACGGAGATCAGGTTCAGCGCGCCGACGGTCAGCGCGGCGAAGGCCGCGGTCATCAGCAGGCCGACGAACAGCGTCACCATGATCGCGGCGGTCATGGCCACCGAGCGCAGGGCCAGCAGCAGCAGCCCCAGCACCAGCACCACCGCCAGGGTGGTCGACACGCCGATGCCCTCGCTGACCGAGGCGAACTGATCGTCGTTGATCGCGATGTTGCCGGTCTGCCGCACGGTGACGCCGTAATCCGGGGTCAGGTGCAGCTTCTCTGCCGTGGCGCGGACGAAATCGGTGGCCTTCTTGCCGGGCTGCAGCGCGCCGTAATCCTGCACCGGCTGGGCCAGGACGAAGCGGCGCAGGGCGCGCGGCGAGGGTGGCCCCGACGACAGCAGCGACTGCCAGGACAGCGGGTGGATGACATGGGGCGAGGTCAGGTTGGCGTCGATCGTCGCCGCCATCTTGGTGAAGGCGGCCGACGACTGCGACCGGTCCGCCTGTCCGCTCTTTATGCCCTGGAGCACCAGGTCGACGACGCTGAGCAACCCGCGCAGCGTCGGGTCGGCGGCCAGGCCGCCCAGCAGCGGCTGGGCGGCGATGATGCCGTCGGCGGTCTGCTGCACCTCGGCCTTCGACAGGAACAGGATGCCGTTCTGGTCGAAGAACGGCCCGCCATCGGGCCGGCGCACGGTGCGGAACTGCGTCGGTTCGGCGGCCAGCGCCGCGGTCAGCCGCGCCGCTGCCGATTCGGCCAGCTCCGGCGTCTCGCCGTCGATGACGATGGCCAGCAGGTTGCGGTTCTGCGGGAAGGCGTCGTCCAGCGCCGTGTTGTCCTGCTGCCAGGGCAGGTTGGGGTCCAGCAGCGTGCCGGTGTCGGTGTTGATCGACAGGTGCCGCATCACCAGCAGCACGGCACAGACCGACAGCACCAGCGCCGCGCCGATCACCCAGGGCGCATGGCGCTGGCAGAACATGCCAATGCGCACCAGGGCGCGTGTCAGGGAAAGATCGGGAACAGCCACGCGGTCCGCCATGTGATGGGGAAGGTTGGGAAGGCGGGCGCTGTTGTATCCTGCTTCGCCGGATGGTGAAAGCTGCGGGGCGACTTGGGCAGGACTAAGGCACGCCCACGGGCGGCCTTGGTGCGGGTGGCGGCAGGGCCGGACCGGCCCGCCGGATCAGGCGCATGGCGCCCAGCCAGGCCAGCGCCGCCGCGGCGATGGCGGCCATCAGCAGCCACGGATCGGCACCGGTGATGCGCAGCGCCCAGGGAATCAGCGCGGTGGTCCCGGCCAGGCCGACGAAGGTCATCAGGAAGGCGTAGCCGGCCTGGGCGATATAGTGCAGCTCGGGCCGGATCTGCGTGCGGATCACGGTCTGGGCCACGAGATAGGCGCCGCCGAAGGTCATGGCGTGGCCGAACTGGCTGACCACCACCAGGGCAAAGGGCGGGTCGGTGGCCAGCAGCAGCCAGCGGGCGATCGCCACGACGCAGCAGATCGCCAGCAGCACGGCCGGCGCAATCCGCTCCAGCCGCTGGGCGGCATAGCGGTAGACCACGATCTCGGCGGCGACCGCGGCACCCCAGACCAGGCCGGTGCTGCCCTTCTCGATGCCGTGGTCGAGCCACCAGATCGTGCCGAAGGAATAATAGAAGGCGTGCGACGCCTGCAGCAGCAGGGCCGGCACCAGCATCGGCGCCGCTACCGCCAGGGCCGCCGCCCCGGCCCGCGGGTCGATGCGCTGCGCCGGCGGCTGCCAGGACGGGCCCGTCACCGCCAGGCACAGGCACAGCAGCAGGCCTGCGGTGACATAGGGCAGCAGGGCGATGCCATTCGGCAGCAGCAGCAGCGCCCCCATGCCGACATTGCCGATCAGGAAGGCGAAGGACCCCCAGGCCCGCATCCGGCCGTAGCCGTGGCCGCTGCGCAGCGCGACGGTGTTGGCGAAGCTCTCGATCAGCGGGATCGAACCGTAGATCAGCCCGACCGCCAGGACCGACAGCAGCCCGGCGGTGCCGGCGCCGCCGATCAGCGCCGCGGCCACCAGCACCAGCGCCGCGGCGGCCGCAGCAAAGGCGGCCAGGCGCCCGGCCGGCAGCAACAGGGTCGCGACCATGCCGAAGGCCAGGATGCAGACGGCGCGCAGGGCGAAGCCGGCGGCGACGGTCCAGCCCACGGTGTCGGCGGCCAGTCCGCCAGCGGCCAGCCAGACCGGCAGGTACGGCGTCAGGATGCCGCTGACCCCGTAATGCGCCGACAGTGCCGCCACGGCCCGCAGCCGGCCGGATGCCTCGGCCCGGTCCGCCATGCCTCCGGTCATCGGCAATCGGTCACAGCCGGACCACGGTGCCGGTGCGGCGCGAGCGTTCGGCGGCGAAGGCCATGAAGTGGCTGTCGAGCGATTCTTCCAGCGAGGCCAGGGCGACATTGACCTGGCTGCGGCCGCGGCGCTGGACCTGCCGGCCCAGGAACTCCGCCATCAGCCGGTCGTCGCCGCCGGCATGGCGCCCCACCATGGTCATGCCCAGCCGGATGGTGGTGATGTCGTCGGTGCGGAAGTCGGTCACCACGATCTCGTTCTTCTCCAGGTTCCCGGCGATCTCGCCATGGGTCCCCATCAGATGCAACGTCCGGGTGTTGTCGGCGGTGAAGGCGCTGACATTCAGCGTGGCGCTGACGCCGTTGGCGAAGCGCATCGCCACCACCTGGTTGTCGACCACGTCGTTGTCGCAGCGATAGACACAGCGGCCATAGGGGCCGTCTCGCAGCGCCGCCAGGATGCCGTCGGGCGAGGTGTCCAGGCTCAGCACCGTGTGCGGCCAGCCAGCGGCCGGTGCGAACTTCTCGAGATAGATGCGCGGGGCGGAGTAGGGGCAGCTGCGCTCGACCTTGCAGCCCTCGTCGCAGCGGTCGGTCGACCCGTCGGGGGCGTTCTCGCGCCGGAAATGCGCCAGCGACCCGACGGAGGACAGCTCGGTGCAGGGCGCACCGACCAGCCAGCGGACGATGTCCAGGTCATGGCAGGTCTTGGCCAGGATCAGCGGGGAAGAGTCCGCCTCGCGCCGCCAGTTGCCGCGCACGAAGCTGTGGGCGAAGTGCCAGTAGCCGATGTGTTCGGTCTGGCGCAGCGTCACCAGCCGGCCGATCGTGCCGCGCTCCAGGATCTCCTTGATGCGCGAGAAGAACGCCGTGTAGCGCAGGACATGGGCGACGGTGATGTCGGCGCCGCTTTCCCGGGCGGCCTCGGCCAGGATCCGCGTCTCCTCCTCGGTCGGGGAGATCGGCTTTTCCAGCAGGATGCCCAGGCCGCGGCGGATCGCGGCCAGCGCCGGCTCCAGGTGCAGGGTATCCGGCGTGGTGATCAGCACCGCGTCCAGCCCGGTCTCGCGCTCCAGCAGCTCGCGCCAGTCGGCGTAGAGATGCTCGGGCGCCAGGCCGTGGCGGGCGGCGGCGTCCTGCAGCCGGTCGGCCCGGGGGTCGGCGATGGCGACGATCCGCGCCATGTCGGGCCGGCGGCGGATGTAGTCGCCATAGGCTTCGATGCCGCGGTTGCCGGCGCCGATGACGGCAACGCGAATCTCAGGGGCTTTCGGGGTCTGCGACATCGGTCTTGGCTTTCAGGCTCGGACGATGGCCAAGCCTTACCGCGCCACCGAACCGGCGGCCAGAGCCGACCTTAAGGAACGCGGAACAGCGCCTGCACCAGCGCCGCCGCGATCCGCCTGAGATGGGCCGGGTCCTGGTACACGCGCTCCATCACTGCCAGGCCGCGGGTGAAGGTGACCACCAGATCGGCCGCCTGCTCCGGCGTCACTGCCAGCCGGGCCCGGGCCGCCTCGGTCGACAGGGCGGCCACGACGATGCGGTGCAACTCGTCCAGCATGCCCCGCAGCTTCGGCTGGATCCGCGGATCATCCTGCACCGCCTCCGTCGCGGTCCGCGTGCTCAGGCAGCCATAGGCCGGCGTTCCGCGCGTCATGCTGGCGATGGCGCCGTCGAACAGCGCCGTCAGCCCGTCCCGTGGGTCCGGCGTCTCCAGGGCCGTGGCGAGCGTGGCCAGGAACCGCTCCATATAGGCGTCGAAGGCCAGCAGGAAGATGTCGTCCTTGCCGCCATAGGCGTTATACAGCGACCCGCGCTGGACGCCGGTGGCCTCGGCCAGGTCCAGCATCGTGGTCGCGCGCATGCCCTTGCGCCAGAACACCTCCAGCGCCTTGCCGAGCATCTCGCCTTCGTCGAATTGCCGCACACCGGCCATGGTCGCCTCAAGCATTCTTGACAAAGATGTCAAATTTGACATTGATGTCAAACATAGCCGATCGACCCCCCGACGGCCAGACCCGGAATGAGATCAAGGACACCGGCGATGATCGACCTGCATTACTGGACCACGCCCAACGGCCACAAGGTGACGATCGCGCTGGAGGAGCTGGGGCTGCCGTACCGCATCGTCCCGGTGAACATCTCCACCGGCGACCAGTTCAAGCCGGATTTCCTGGCGGTCGCCCCGAACAACCGCATCCCCGCCATCGTCGATCATGACCCAGCGGAGGGTGGCGCGCCGATCTCGATCTTCGAATCCGGCGCCATCCTCGAATACCTCGCCGACAAGGCCGGCAAGCTGCTGCCGCGGGCGGCGCGCGAGCGGTTCGAAGTGCTGCAATGGCTGTACTGGCAGATGGGCGGCCTCGGGCCGATGGCCGGGCAGAACCACCACTTCTCGGTCTATGCGCCGGAGCGCATCCCCTATGCCACCGAGCGCTATGTCAAGGAGACCGGGCGGCTGTACGGCGTGCTCGACCGCC
>NZ_JBYRFX010000989.1:0-7265 GCF_057815775.1 Inquilinus sp. | reverse complement strand
GCGGGCAAATTCGACCTCGAAATCCGGTTCGGCGTCAAACACCTGGCCCAGAAGCTTCCGCACCAGCGCGGAATCATCGACCACCAGGATTTTGATCAAGAACCCGCCCGTTTCGTCTTGGCGGCAAAGGCGTCGAGAAGGCCGCGCTCCGACCGGCTAAGCAGTTCCGCCGGGTCGAGCAGCAGCACCAAGCGCCCGGCAGCCTCCAGATTGACCACCGCATGCACCAGCCGCGTCGCCTCGCCGGTCAGGTCGGGCGCCTGGTGCTGCTGCTCGACCCGGCGGAGCTGCTCAGCCGGTCGGAGCGCGGTCTGCTCGACGCCTTTGCGGCGAAGACGAAACGGGCGGATTCTTGATCAAAATCCTGGTCGTTGATGATTCCGCGCTGGTGCGGAAGTTGCTGGGCCAGGTCTTTGCCGCCGAACCGGATTTCGAGGTCGAATACGCCCGCAACGGGCTGGAGGCGCTGAGCCGCCACAAGCTGTTCGCGCCCGATGTGATCACGCTCGACGTGCACATGCCCGATATGGACGGCTTGGCCTGTCTCGACCGCATCATGGTCGAACGCCCCTGTCCGGTGGTCATGGTGTCGTCCGTGACGGCGGATGGCGCTGAGGCGACGCTGGAGGCCCTGCGCATGGGGGCCGTGGATTTCGTGACCAAGCCGACCGGCACGATGTCCCTGCGCATGGCCGAGCTGGCGCCGCGCCTGGTCGCGACGGTCCGGGCCGCAGCCGGGGCGAAGCTCAAATCCAGCCTGCGGCTGCGGGAGAAGGTCCGGCACCGCATCGGCGGTGCCCGGTCGGCACCCCGCACCCCGGCGCCGGCCGTCGATGCACCCGGGGCACGCATTGTCCCATCCGGCGGCGGCCTGGTCCTGGTCGGCACCTCGACCGGCGGGCCGCCGGCGCTGGAGGCGCTGCTGACGCGGCTGCCGCGGAGTTTTCCCTGGCCGATCCTGATTGCCCAGCACATGCCCGCCAGCTTCACCGGGCCGCTGGCGCGCCGGCTCGACGGCATCGCCGCGGTGTCGGTGACGGAGGTGGTGCGGCCGACCGAGCTGCAGCCCGGCTGTGCCTATATCGGCCGCGGCGATGCCGACCTGATCGTGTCCCGGCGCAGCGCCGGCCTCATGGCCATGCCGGCGCCGGCTCAGCCGGATTATCTGTGGCATCCCAGCGCCGACCGCTTGGTCAGGACCGCGATGACTCAAGTGCCGGGAACACAGCTCATCGGCATCCTGTTGACCGGCATGGGCAATGATGGAGCCGCGGCCATGACCATGCTCCGGGCCCAGGGCGGCAGGACTATTGCCGAGGCAGAGGAGACGGCCGTGGTGTGGGGCATGCCGGGTGAACTGGTGAAGGCGGATGGTGCGGACTGGGTCCTGCCGCTGCACAGGATCGCCGATCACCTTTGCACCCTGGTGCCGTGACATGCCGCTGATCCGCAAGGACCCTCCCACTGCCGCCCCGCAGACGAGTCCGGGACCGGCGATCGCCGATCTGTCGAGTGCCTCCGCCGACCGGCGCTGGGCCGCTGCGCGCAGTGCCGCGTCGGAGCCGGGCGGGATCGCGGCCCTCGGCCACGCCCTGGCGGTCGAGGCGAATGCAAGGGTGCGGGAGGCCATCCTGACCGCCCTGGCCCGCACCGGCAGTGCCGAGGCCGTCGACGCCGTGCTGCCCCATCTGCGGTCGGACGAATCCGGCCTGCGGACCGCAATCCTCGACACGTTGCGGCTGATGCCCCAGGCGCTCGCGCCGCGCTTGGCCGGGCTGTTGCACGACCCGGACGCCGATGTCCGCCTGCTGGCCTGCGACCTGGCGCGGGATCCGGCCATTGCGGGCGCGGCGGAGTTGCTCTGCGACCTGCTGCAGCATGATCCGAGCGCCAATGTGTGTGCGGCAGCGGTCGAGGTCCTGGCCGAGATCGGTGGCGAGAGCGCCTTGCCGGCCCTCGCGCAATGCCCGGAGCGATTCCCCGCCGACCCGTTCCTTGGCTTCGCCATCGAGATGGCGACCCGGCGGATCCTGTCGCAGTCGCCGGACGCCGATGGTTGAACCCCAGCCGGTGACGGCCGAGGAATTCCGCAGGCTCTGCGAATTCCTGTACCGGCGGACCGGATTGGTCTTCACCGAGGCGAAGCGCTACTATGTCGAACGGCGGGTGATCGACCGCATCGAGGCGACCGGCGCCGTATCGTTCGCCGATTACTTCGCCCTGTTGCGCAGCGACGTCCGTGGCGAGATCGAGCAGTTCATCAATGCCTTCACGGTCAACGAGACCTATTTCTACCGCGAAGATCATCAGCTCCGCTGTCTCACCAACGATCTGCTGCCCGAGCGGACGCGGTTGAAGGGCCGGGGCCAGACCATCCGGATCTGGTCGGTGCCCTGCGCGACGGGCGAAGAGCCCTATTCCATCGCCATCTGGCTGCTGGAGAACTGGCCCGACGTCGACGGCTACGACGTGGAGATCGTGGGTTCCGACATCGACACCCGCGTGCTGCAGGAGGCCGCCGCGGGGGTGTTCGGCAAGCGGGCCCTGATGCGGCTGTCGGAAGATTTGATCGCCAAGTATTTCGTCCCGTTGGACGAGGACCGCTGGACCATCCTCGACGACCTCAGGACTTCGATCCGCTTTACCCCCGCGAATCTGGTCGAATCCGGCGAAACCAGGCCGCACGGCCAGTTCGACGTGATCTTCTGCCGGAATGTCCTGATCTATTTCGACGATGCGTCGCGCCGGGTGGCGGCAGAGAATCTCTACGAGAACCTCGCGCCGGGCGGCTTCATCTGCCTGGGCCACACCGAGTCGATGAGCCGGATCTCGCCGCTGTTCGAGGCCCGCCGCTTCGGTGACGCGATCGTCTATCAACGCCCGCGGGAGGACAACCATGCCTGACGCCGCGGCGACGCGCATCCTGGTGGTCGACGATGCCGGCTTGGTCCGCCTGTATTATCGCGAAGCGCTGGAGCGGGCCGGCTACGCGGTGGACGAGGCTTTGAACGGGCTGGAGGCCCTCGAAAGACTGCTCACCGCCCCGGTCGATCTTCTCATCGTCGACATCAACATGCCGCAGATGGACGGCCTGACCTTCCTGCGGGTGCTACGTGGCCAAGCCGGTCCGAACGCGTCGATTCCGGCCCTGGTGACCAGCACGGAATCCGGCCCACAGGACCGGGCGGCGGCCCGCAGTGCCGGTGCGAATTTCTATCTGGTCAAGCCGGTCAGCCGGGAGATGCTGGTCGAGCATGCGGGGCTGCTGTGCGGGGTCCCGGCATGAACGAGTTCATCGAACAATTCCTGATCGAATCGCGAGAGCTGGTCGAGCAGGCCTCCGACGACCTGCTCGCCCTTGAGCAGCGGCCCGACGATGCTGAGCGGCTGGACAGCGCCTTTCGCGCCTTCCACACCCTGAAGGGTGGCGCCGGCATCGTGGATTTCACGGCGATGGCCCGGGCCCTTCATGGGGCCGAAGATGTGCTGGCCGCCCTGCGCGCTGGCACCGGCCGGGTCACCACCGACGTGGTCAGCGATTGCCTGGCCTGCCTCGACCAGGTGGTGCGATGGCTCGACCGGATGGCAGTGGACGGCGAGGCGCCTACGGATGCCGATGCTGCCGCGGATGCGATCGTGCAGCGTTTTGCAGGATCCAGCCTTCTGGCGACAGCGGCACCGTCCACCGGCTGGGTCGCGGCGCTGCTGGCCGGACACCCCGCCGCCGCGGTCCGGGCCCGGTCCGCCATCCGCTATGCGCCCGACGCGGACTGCTTTTTCCACGGCGAGGATCCCCTGGCCATGATCGCCGGGCTGGGCGGTGTCGAGGCCCTGCGGATCGAGACCGCCGAGCCGTGGCCGGAGCTCGACGCGCTGGATCCCTTCGCCTGTCGCCTGATCCTGCTCGTCCTCAGCACGGCGCCGGCCGAAGAGGCGGCGCGACAGCTGGCGTCGGTGCGCGACCAGGTCGAGATCCTGTCGCTGTCGCCGGTGCCCGGCAGCACGGATGCGGCCCTGTCATCGCCGGCCGCCCGGGCGGGGCTGGAAGAGCAGATCCTGCTGCTGGCCGACGCCGGCGCCGAAGGCCTGGCCGGGACGCTGGTGTCTGCGGGCAGGGTCGCCGCGAACGTCATGCGCGCCCAAGGCCATCAGGCGGATGCGGAGCGGCTCGGCAAAGCACTCGCCGGCAGTGAAGCCGCCCGCGATCCGACCGCCCTTCGCGCCGCGATCCGGCAGGTTCTGGACGGCTCAGCCGTCGCGCCGCCCAGCCAGGCGTCCGCCGAGCCGGATCCCGGCCCCGCCAGTCCCGACGGGACGGCGAGGGTGATGCGGGTCGATGTCGAGCGCATCGACGCCCTGATGAAACTGGCCGGTGAGCTGACCGTGGCGAAGAACGCCCTCGGCCATGCCCTGGGCCTGGCCCAGAACGGGGCTGATGGGCAGGCGCTGGCAACCGTTCTCAAAGACCAGCACGACCAGTTCGCGCGTCTGGTGGCCGAGCTGCAGCAGGCTGTGCTGAGCATCCGCGTCCTGCCGTTGCAGCAAGTGTTCCAGCGTTTCCCCCGCCTGGTGCGCGAAATGGCGGCCAGCCTCGGCAAGCAGGCGCGGCTGGTGGTCGAGGGCGGCGCGACCGAGGCTGACAAGACGATCGTCGAAGCGCTGTTCGAACCGCTGCTGCACGGCCTGCGCAATGCGGTGGACCATGGGATCGAGACGGCAGCCGACCGCGCGGCCCTCGGCAAGCCGGTGCCGGCCGTGATCCGCCTGGGCGCTGAGCGGATGGGCGAACAACTGGTGGTCAGCATTGCCGATGACGGCCGCGGCATCGATGTCGACAGGGTCCGCGGCATCGCCGCAGACCGTGGTCTCCTGCCGGCTGCGGATCTTGCCGCCCTGCCGGATGATAAGGTGGTCGACCTCGTCTTCGCGCCCGGCTTCTCGACGGCCGATGGGGTGAGCGGTTGGTCCGGGCGTGGCGTCGGGATGGATGCGATCCGCACGGCGGTGGAGCAGCTGGGCGGCCGGGTCGTCCTCGACAGCCGGGCAGGGCAGGGCGCCACGCTGCGCCTGACCTTGCCCTTCACCGTCATGATGACCCGGGTGATGACTGTCGAGGCCGGCGGCCAGATGTTCGGCATCCCCTTCGACGCCGTGGTGGAGACGGTGCGGGTCGGCCGGGACTGGATCGTGCCGATGGGGGCGGCCCAGGCCTTCGTGCTGCGGAACCGCACCATCCCGCTGATCGCCCTGGCCGAAGCCCTCGGGGGCCGCGCCGAAGCAGAACCCTCTCCTGAGGCCAATATCGTGGTCGCGGCGGTCGGGGGGCAGATGTGCGGCGTCGAGGTCGACCGCTTCGAGGGCCGGCTGGACGTCATGCTCAAGCCGATGGAAGGTCTGCTAGCCGGCATGCCGGGCCTGGCGGGGACGACCCTGTTGGGGGATGGACGCGTGCTGATCGTCCTCGATCTGCAGGGGTTGCTGCCATGAGCGTCGAACGCATCGATGACGCGACGATCCGGCTGTACGGAGTCTGCCCGATCGAGGATGCCGAGCCGCTGCTGCAATGCCTGCTGGCCGCCCCTGGGGCGGTCGTGGATTGGAGCGGCTGCGAGGCGGCGCACACCGCTGTCATCCAGATCCTGCTGGCGGCGCAGCCATCGCTGTGCGGACCGCCGCGCGGGGCCTTCCTGCGCGACGTGGTGGCCCCCTTGCTTGTCCACCCCGGGGATTAGGCTTAGCGTCTGCACCCCGGGGGTGCGATACAGGATGATTGCAATCGGATCCTGCACGGATCCGCTTCGGATGGCGGACATGACCTACAGAGTCCTCGTGGTGGACGACAGCAAGCTGGCGCGCATGGCGGTGGCGAAAGCGTTGCGGACGCTGCAGCCGGAATGGACCCGGGTCGAGGCGAGCAACGCCGAAGAGGCGCTGGCCCTGGTTCGCGAGTCCTTGGTCGACGTCGCGCTGCTCGATTTCAACATGCCGGGGCGGGACGGGCTGGACCTGGCGGCGGATCTGCGCAAGCTGCACCCCACGATGCCGGTGGCGTTGATTTCGGCCAACACCCAGGTCGAGATCGTCAACCGGACGCGCGAGATCGGGGCCACCTTCCTGCCGAAGCCGCTGGCGGACCTGGCCTTGAAAGAGTTCCTTGCCGCGGCGGCCCTTCAGCTTGCATCGGCATCGCAGTGACCGCCCCAAGCCTGACAATACTGGACGAGCTCGAGCTCGACGCCTTGACCGAGCTGGTCAACATCGGGGTCAGCCGTGCCGCCACCAACCTGCGCGACATGGTCGGCCAGCAGGTGCTGCTTTCGGTGCCGAATGTCTCGCTGATGGGGCGGGATCGCGCGATCGAGCTTCTTGACCAACGGGAGCCCAGGCGGCTCGTCGCGGTTCACCAGGTTTTCGAAGGGGATATCACCGGGCGGGCGCTGCTGATCTTCCCGGAGATCAAGAGCCTGGAACTGGTCCGGGCGGTGACCGGCGGCGACCTGCCGCTGGAGGACATCATCGAGCTCGAGCAGGAGGCGCTGACCGAGACGGGGAATGTTGTTCTCAACGGCTGCCTCGCCACCATGGCGAATATGCTGCAGCGGCGGCTGAAGATCTCGCTGCCGGAACTGCTGCGCGGTGAAGGACGGGAATTCTTCGAGATTGGGCCTCCACCCGAACGGGGAGATGTGGTGATCTTCATCTACATCGACTTTGTGGTGAAGAAGCATGATGTCAGCGGATACATTGCCATGCTGATGGACATGCCATCCCTGTCGGCCCTGCAGGGCCTGCTTCGTGACTTCATCGACCGGGCAACGGGTGACGGGGCGCCGGATGGCGATATCCAGGCCTGATCCGCAACTGCACGGTGCCGTCTTCGACGACCTGGACTGCGGCATCATCGTGCTGGATGCCGACCGGCGCATTGCCGGCTGGAACGCCTGGCTGGCGGCCGCGAGCGGTCTTGAGGCCGCGGCCTGCATCGGCAAAACCGTCGACGAGCTGTTCCCGCAACTGGGCCACGGGCGGCTGGCTTCGGCGATCCGGGAAGCCTTGGAGTCCGGCGCGTCGAGCGTGATGAGCCACGCGCTGCATGCGGCCGTGTTTCCGCTGAAGACGCGCAACGGCGGCGAGTTGATCCACAACGTCTCGATCCGCCCGCTTGGTGATGGGGCACCGCCCCGCGCCCTGATCCAGATCACGGACATCACGGCCGCCTCGCACCGCGAACAGATCCTGCGCGAGCGACAGAACGCCCGATACAA
>NZ_JBYRFX010000988.1:0-21604 GCF_057815775.1 Inquilinus sp. | reverse complement strand
GATCAGCACGATGGTCAGCGCCGCGCCGTTGAAGATGTCGCCGCGGTCGGTCAGGGCGAAGATGCCGACCGGCAGCGTGACCCAGCCGGGCGGGTAGACCATCACGGTGGCGCCCAGCTCGCCCATCGACAGGGCGATGCTCAGGCTGAAGGCGGCCAGCAGATAGGGCATCAGCAGCGGCAGCGTGACGTGGCGCAGCCGGAAGCCCGGCTTCGCGCCCAGGCTTTCCGCCACCTGCTCGAACTCCGGCGCCAGCCGCGACAGGCCGGCCGAGACGTTGCTGAAGGCGAAGGCCGAGATCAGCACGAGATGGACCACCAGCACGATCAGGATCGTGCCGT
Source organism: Inquilinus sp. (assembly GCF_057815775.1). Taxonomy (NCBI): domain Bacteria; kingdom Pseudomonadati; phylum Pseudomonadota; class Alphaproteobacteria; order Rhodospirillales; family Rhodospirillaceae; genus Inquilinus; species Inquilinus sp. Next base: position 21,263 of record NZ_JBYRFX010000988.1, on the reverse strand, counting down.
TCAGCAGCACCGGCGGCTGGCTGTAGGCGACCAGCACGCCGAGGCCGACCGAGACCGACGGCACCGCGCTCGGCAGGAAGAACACCAGGTCCAGGACGCGGCGCAGCCGGCCGGCCAGCGGCCGCAGCGACAGCGCCGCCCAGGTGCCGGCGACCAGCGCGACCAGGCTGGCGACGATGCCGGTGACCAGGCTGGCCCAGATCTGGTCGGCCGAGGCGCCGGAGACGGCGTCGCCGTAATGGCCGAGGGTCGGCAGGCTGGGCAGCACGCCGTTCCATTGCCCGGCGAAGCTGGCCAGCACGATCACCGCCAGCGGCGCGGCGTAGAGCACGCCGATGATGGCGACCGTCAGGGTCCAGGCCGCGGCCCGGCTGCGCTTAGACCACAGGAGCATGGCGGCCCCCCAGCTTGCCGATCGCCAGCCGGTAGAACCCGAACAGGGTCAGGGACAGGCCGACATTGATCACGGCGATGACGCAGGCGGTGGTGTAGTCGAATTCCTGGATCGCCTTGTCGTAGATCAGCAGCGGCAGGGTGATGACGCCCTTGGCCCCGATGAACAGCACGATGCCGAATTCGTTGACGGTCAGCAGCAGGCACAGGCTGCCGCCGGCCAGCAGCGCCGGCAGGGCGGCGGGCAGGATCACCTCGCGCACGATCCGGGCGGGGCGGGCACCCAGGCTGCTCGCCACCTCGATCTGCGACCGGTCGATCAGCGAGAAGGCGGCCATCAGCGGCCGCATGACGAAGGGGCTGTACACCGTCATCTCGGCCAGGATCACGCCCCAGGGCGAATACAGGAAATCCACCGGCGGCACGGTAAGGTGCAGGACATCGACCAGGCTGGCGTTCAGCATGCCGGCCGAGCCGTACAGGAAGGTGAAGGCCAGCGTGACCAGGAAGGTCGGCAGGGCGATGAAGGTGTCGACCAGCCGGGCGATGGCGCCGCTGCCGGGGAACGGCACGAAGGACAGCAGCAGGGCCAGGCTCAGCCCGACCAGCAGGCAGCCGGCCGTCGCGGCCAGCGCGATCTCGATGGTGTTGACCAGGGCGCTGCGGAAGGCGCGGGTGCCGATCACCTCGGCGAAATGCGACAGGCTCATCGCATCGCCGTCGCCGGTCAGCGCCTGGCGCAGGATCAGGGCCAGCGGATAGGCGAACAGCGCGGCGACGACCAGCAGCGGCGGCACCACCCACAGCGCCTTCGTGCCGGGCAGGGGCGCGCTGCGGGCCCCGCGGTCCGAGGCGATCGTCACCGGCGTTCGTCCTCGGGCACCAGGCTGGCATCCGCGGCGGCGAAATGCAGGTCCAGCGTGCCGCCGATCGCCGGCGGCTGGCGCAGCGGCGCCGAGACGACGCGCAGCACCGTGCCGGCGACCTCGACCGTCAGCACATGCTGGTCGCCCTGCCACAGCACCTCGCGCACCGTGGCGGGGACGACATTGTCGTGATCCGGCCGGGGCGACAGCGACAGCGCATGCGGGCGGACGCACAGCAGCGCCTGCGTGCCCTTGTCCAGCGACCGGTTGGGCGTGGCGGACAGCACGAGACCGCCGATGCTCACCTGCGCCATCGGGTTGGCATAGCCGGCGTCTTCGATCACCACCGGCAGCAGGTTGGCCCGGCCGAGGAATTCGGCGGCGAAGCGGTTGGGCGGGGTCTGGTAGAGGTGGCCAGTCGGGCCGTGGGCGTTCAGCCGGCCGTCGCGCATCACCGCGATGCTGTCGGCCAGGGTCAGGGCCTCGCTCTGGTCATGGGTGACGTAGAGCACGGTCAGATCGGGCAGGTCGCGGTGCAGCCGCGCCAGCTCCTCCACCATCGACCGCCGGATCTGCGCGTCGAGCGCCGACAGCGGTTCGTCCAGCAGCAGGACGCGGGGCTGGATCGCCAGGGCGCGGGCGATGGCTACGCGCTGCTGCTGGCCGCCGCTGAGCTCGCGCGGGTAGCGGTGCGCGTAGCTTTCCATCCCGACGATGCGCAGGCATTCGCGCACCCGCTCGGCGATCAGGTCGCGCGATGCACCTTGGGCGCGCAGGCCGAAGGAGACGTTCTCCGTCACCCGCATATGCGGGAACAGGGCGTAGTTCTGCACCACCATGCCGATGCCGCGGCTGTAGGGCGGCAGGTCGGTGACATCGACATCGCCGATGCGGATGCGGCCGGAGGTTGGGCGGACGAAGCCGGCGACGGCGCGCAGGGCCGTGGTCTTGCCCGAGCCGGACGGGCCGATCAGCGCCAGGATCTCGCCGGGCTGGACCTCGAGCGTCAGGTGGTCGAGCACGACGGTGCCGCGATAGGCGACCGTCACGCCCTCGAACCGGATGGCGTTGCTGGCCTGGGCGATCACGCCGGCCGCCGAAACCGACGGCGCGTCCTGCGCGCCGTCGGCCGTGGTGGAGTAAACAGCCATCAGCTGCCGGTGACCTCGTGCCAGCGGGCGACGTCGGCCTGCAGGTCCTTCAGCACGGCGTTCCAGTCCGGGCTCCAGATCTCGACGCCCTGCATCGCCTGCTCGATCTTCTTGTAGTTGTCGTCGGTCGGCTTGACGTCGGTGCGCACCGGCAGGCCGATCGCCACGGCGCTGACCTTTTCCTGCGACTCACGGCTGAGCAGGAAGTCGATCAGCTTCTTGCCGTTGGCGCTGTTCGGCGCGCCATGCACCAGGGCGACGTAGTAGGGCAGGGCGAAGGTCGAGCGCTTGCCGTCCTTGCCGGCCGGGAAGAAGATCCGGATGTTCGGGTTGTCGGCCATCTGCGACATGTTCATCTGCAGGTCGCCATTGGCGACGAACAGCTCGCCCTTGTTGACCAGGGCGGTCAGCTTGCCGGTCGAGGAGGACGGGCCGACATTGTTGTCCTGCAGCTTCTGCAGGTAGTCGAACGCCGCATCCTTGCCGCCGAAGGCGTGGATGGCCTGGATCATCACGGCGGTGCCGTCACCGGCCTGGCCGGGTGTCGAATACTGGATCTTGCCCTTGAACTTCGCGTCCAGCAGGTCGGCGAAGGTCTTCGGCCCGTCGGTCAGGGTCGAGCCGTTGTAGATGAAGCTGAGATAGTTGTTCACCAGCGGCAGGTACGCGTCCTTCGGGCCCTTCTCGGCGGCCGGGATCTTGTCGGATCCGGCGGCGGCATAGGGCTCCAGCAGGCCGGTGGCGGCCGCGTTCTGGATGAAGGGCGGCAGGGTGACCAGGACGTCGGCCTGCGGGTTCGACTTTTCCTTGGCGATGCGGTCGACCACGACGCCGGAGCCGGCCTCGATGTACTGCACCTTGATGCCGGTGGCCTTGGTGAAGGCGTCGAACTGGTCGCCGTACCAGCTCGGCGTGCCGTCATGCAGGCCGTCGGCGCTGTAGACCGTGACCACGTCGGAGGCGGCGAGTGCCGGACCGGCGGTGAGCAACGCGAGCGCGCAGATCGCGATCGCCGGGGTCTTGATCGTCATAAGGGAACCTCTCGCATCCACGGGATCGTGGCGCGCGGGAGACTATACCCCTTCTGTGAAGCTTCTGTGTCACTTGGGTCGCCACTTTCGTGACGACCCTGGACACTACAGAATCCGTCAGTTCAGCGGGATCGACAGGTTGAAGGTCAGCTCTTCCACACCCGGATTGATGTCGCCGATGCCGGCGTTGGAGATGTGGTGGAAGGCGGCGCCGACACGCATCTTGTTGTCGAATTCCCACGCGGCTTCGACGCCGGTCCGGAATTCGAGGGTCGAGCCCATGCGCCGGCCATCGCCGTTGAAATAGGCGCCGACCGCGGCATTTGGCGACAGGATGAAGTGCTCGCCGAAATGCACGTCAAGCATGCCGCCGCCATAGACATAGGCCGCGGAATCCGTGTTGCCTTCGATACCGACGAACGGCCGGATGCGCAGGAATTCCGAGTTGAAGCGCAACTCGACCCGGCCGAGGCCCGCACCGCCGTCGTCACGGCTGGTGTCCTTGGTGTCGCCCTTGTCGTTCAGGATGTTGTAGTAGCCGGCGCCGACGGTCAGCGACAGCGGCAGGTCGGTGTTGCCCGAGCCGATGTGGATGTCGCCGACATCGGAGGTCTCACCGAGGATGCCGGCAGCCAGGATCGCGGCCGAGCCGATGCCGATCCAGATCGGCACGTTGGCGGCCTGCGCCGATTGCACGGTTCCGAACAACAGAGCGGCCGCCGCGACGCCGGTCAGGAGCTTTTTCATTCGACACCCTTCACGTTCCTGCCGGGACGCGCGCCCCGGGGTCCGCGGATGATTACGGGGGCGTGAAAGCCGACGCAATCCTTTTCGCCCGGCTTATTGCGGCGGCGCGTCCGCATCCGTGGTGCTGTCGCCGCGCTGGTCGAGGCGCAATTCGATCCGCCGGTTGCGGCGATACGCGTCCGGCGTGGTGCCGGTGTCGAGCGGCTGGTACTCGCCGAAGCCGGCCGCGGCCATGCGCTGCGGCGGTATGCCCTGGCTTGCCAGGAAATTGAGCACCGACAGGGCGCGGGCGGTCGACAGCTGCCAGTTGGTGGGGAACTGGCCATTGCCGGAGATAGGCTGGCGGTCGGTGTGGCCGTCGATGCGCAGCAGCCAGTCGACGTCGGGCGGGAACTGGGCGGCGATTCGCTTCAGGGTCGCGGCAAAAGCGGCCAGCTGGTCCTCACCGCCCGGCTGCAGGTCGGCCGAGCCGACCGGGAACAGCACCTCGGACTGGAACACGAAGCGGTCGCCGACGACCCGGACATCCGGCCGGTCGCCCAGCACGTCGCGCAGCTTGCCGAAGAAGGCGGAGCGCGAGCGGCCGAGTTCGTCGACCTTGCGCACCAGCGCCTGGTTCAGCCGCGAGTTCAGGTTGGCGATCTCCAGATCCTTGGTGGTGACCGTGGATTCGGAGTCGCGCAGCGTCGATTCGATCTGCGACAACTGCTGCCGCAGCGCCGCCGCCTCATCCGCCAGTTGGGCGCCGTTGCGCCGCTCGGTGTCGCTGGTCGATTTCTCGGTCGCCAGCGCCGCGGTGGCACGGTCCAGCGTGCCGCTGAGGTCGGCGATGCGGGTGTTGAGCTGCGCCACCTGCGCCGTCAGGTCCTGCACATCCTTCTGCGACGCGGCAGCGCGGCTGTTGGCGTCGCCGATCTGGGCCTCCAGCGCCTTGGCCTGGTCCTGGCCGGCCTGCACCGCCTGGTCCCGCGCCGTCCGGGTCCGGTCCAGCTCGGCGGTCAGCGCCGCCGCATCCGCCTGGCGCTGCTGCAATTCAGTCTGGCGCTGCTGCAGCTCCGCCTGCCGTTCCTGCAGCTCCGTCTGGCGCTGCTGCAGCGTGGCGCCCAGATCGTCGGCCTCCTTGCGGCTCGCGGCCAGGGCGGTCGACAGGTTGGTCACGGTCAGGTCGCGGTCCTGCCCGCTGGTGCGCAGCGTGGCGGCGTCGGCCTGCTGCTGCGCCAGCTCACGCCGCTGCCGTTCGATCGTCGCCTGATTGTCCTGGATCACCCGCGCCGCTTCCTGCAGCTGCGCATCGCGGTCGGTGGTGCCGCCGGTCAGGGTCTGGACCTGGGCCAGGGCGGCGCGCAGCTGCTGGTCGATGGCGTCGCGATCCTGCGTGGCCGCTGCCAGCCGGTTGCCGAGATCGGTGCGCTCGCGGGCGCCGGCATCGAGATCGGTGGACAGGCGGTCGACCCGGGTCTTCAGGTCGTGGCCGCTTTCCTGTTCCAGCGCCAGCCGGTCGGTCAGGTCGGACACCTGGCGGTTCAGCCGGCTGACCGTCTGGTCGCGGCCGCTGACCAGGGTCGACAGGTAGAATTGCGAGACCAGGAACACCATCAGCAGGAAGATGACAACCATCAGCAGCGACGACAGCGCGTCGACCCAGCCGGGCCAGACGTCGATCTCGCGTCGTTCGCCGAAGGGATGTCGACCGCGCATTGCCATCGGCGTCAGCGCGCCTCCGGCCCTTCCGCCAGCGCGGCGATGGTGCGGGCCAGCAGCTTGATCTCGCCCCGGACCTCGCCGGACAGCTGGATCCGGCCGGTCGAGATCTCCTCGATCATCCGCCGCACCGTGGTGTCCAGGCTGCGGATGTGCTGCCGCGTCGGCTCATCCATGCCGAAGCGGTCGGTCTCCAGCACGGCGGCGAGGCGGGTGAGGACGGCGGCGGTCGCCGCCTGCCCGTCGGCCAGCCGCGCGGTCAGCGCCTGCTGGCCCTGCAGGTGGTCGTCGATCGAGGCCAGCTGGTTGGCGACGGCGCCGAGCACGCCGCCCTGGCCGCGGCGCTCCTCCTCGGCCTGGACCGTCAGCCGGCGCAGCGCTTCGAGGTTTTCCGCGGTCTGCGCCACCACCGATTCGACATAGGCCGGGAAGACCGATTCCGAGATCTCGAATTCGGGGCCGCCCTCGCGCGGACCGGCCGACAGCCGGGTGTTGGCGGACAGCCAGTCTTCCAGCTCGTTGTAGAAGCGGTTCTGCGCCTGGCTGGCCTGCAGCTCAAGGAAGCCGAGCGCGAGCGAACCCGACAGGCCGAACAGCGAGGCGCTGAACGCCGTGCCCATGCCCTGCAGCGGGGCTTCGAGGCCATGCTTCAGGCTGGCGAAGGCGGCGCCGATGTCGGTCGCCTCCATGTTCAGCCCGGCGATGACGCCGCTGGCCGACCGCACGGTCTCCAGCAGGCCCCAGAAGGTGCCGAGCAGGCCGAGGAAGATCAGCAGGCCGATCAGGTAGCGCGAGATCTCGCGGCTTTCGCTCAGCCGGGCGCCGACGCCGTCGAGCAGCGAGCGCAGGGCCAGCGGCGACAGGCTGAGTTCGCCTTGTTGTTCGCCGATCACCCGGGCGATCGGGGCCAGCAGCCGGGGCTGCGGCGCCGGGGTCCGGCTGCCGTTGCGCTGCGCCAGATAGGCGCCGATCCAGCGGATGTCGGGTTCCAGATTCAGCACGGCGCGGAAGCAGAAGACGATGCCGAACAGCGTGGCGCACAGGATCACGCTGTTCAGCGCCGGATTGGACAGGAAGGCGGAGGAGACGCCGGGCGCCAGCACGGCGGCGACGATGGCGACGACGATGACGAAGATCGTCATCCGGATGAGATACCGCCGCGGGCTCGACATCGTGGCACGCATCGAGGCAGACGGACGGGACGCCACGGCGGTGATCGACATCAGAGGGCCTTCACTGGATCCGCAGGTCGACACGATCCGCCGGCTGGTCGGCCGACGAGGTGTTGCCGAGCGCGCGCAGGGCGATGCGCTTGCTGTCGATGCCGCGATCGATCAGGAAGGCGCGGATGTTGAGCGCGCGGCTGAGCGAGATGCGGCGGGCATTGGCGGGATCCGGCTTGGCGCCGGCATAGGCCCGGATCTCGATCTGACTCGCGGCATTCGCCACCAGCCGTTCGGACAGGCCGGCCAGCAGGTCGCCGGCCGTGTTGTCCATCTCGTCGGCGCCGGGGGCGAAGCGGATGCGGAAGCCCGTGCCGGCCACCAGCCCGACCGTGTCGCTGGGCGCCATGGCTTGGTCGGCGGTCACCTTGACGTTGGTGTTGGCGAAGCCGCCGCCCTTCACCGTGACGTCGGCGTCGTAGGATTGCGGCGCATCCGGCAGGCCGGGCAGGGACGGGATACCGGAGTCGGCCGGCTCCAGGAACGGGATCGGCCCTGCCGCGGGGCCGGCAGAGGTCGGCACCGGCAGCGGTCGGGGCGGCGCGGCCTGCCCGCGGGTCAGGATGTGGGTGTCGAGTGGCAGGTCGCCATCGGCCCCGGTCGCATCCTGCGCCGATGCCGGAACGGCACCCAGCAGCAGGGCGGCCGGAACCACCAGGATCGCCGCGCGGAAACGCATCCGCCGGTCGGTCTGTCGCCGATTGAACAAGCCGAACCTCACAGCACTACGGAACATCGATCATACACCCGCTCGGGACGGGGCGGACCATAGCCTAGCGGAGGTGGCCGAAACAATCGCCAAGCAGGATTACGACGCGGCGGCGGCAGCCTTCGGTGCCCGCGGCGCCCGGGACTTGGTGATCGCCATGGCCAGCGTCTTGTGCATCAGGGCATTGCCGGCGACGATGGTCTCGGCGTTCAGGGCCGGGCTCTTGCCGTCGATGCCGGTGATGAAGCCGCCCGCCTCCTGGATCAGCACGATGCCGGCGGCGACATCCCACGGGTTCAGGGAGGTTTCCCAGAAGCCGTCGAAACGGCCGGCCGCGACATAGGCCAAATCCAGCGCCGCAGCTCCCATCCGGCGGATGCCGGAGACATGCGGCATGATCATCTGCAGTTCGCGCTGGAAGGCGACGCTGTCGCCGCGGCCCTTGAACGGCATGCCGGTGCCGATCAGGGCATCGGCCAGGTGCGAGCGGCTGGAGACGCGCAGGCGCCGGTCGTTGAGATAGGCGCCGACGCCCTTTTCCGCCCAGTACAACTCGTCCGTCACCGGATTGTAGATGACGCCGGCGACCGGCACGCCTTCCTGCTCCAGCGCCAGCGAGATCGCGAAATGCGGGATGCCGTGCAGGAAGTTGGTGGTGCCGTCGAGCGGGTCGACGATCCAGCGCCGGTCCTTGTCCTCACCCTCGACGCCGCCGCTTTCCTCCATCAGCCAGCCGAAGCGCGGCCGCGCGCGGGTCAGCTCCTCGCGCAGCGTCGCCTCAGCCTTGAGGTCGGCGGCCGACACGAAATCGGCCGGGCCCTTGCGGCTGACCTGAAGATTCTCGACCTCGCCGAAATCTCGGGTGAGGCCGCGCCCGGCCTTCTGGGCCGCGCGGATCATGACGGTAATGAGAGGGGAACGTCCGGCCATAAGGGGAAATCAGTCCTTCGCGCGCTCAAGATAGGTGCCGTCGGCCGTGTTGACGACGATCCGGATGCCCGAGGCGATGTGCGGCGGCACCATCACGCGCACGCCGTTCTCCAGCAGGGCCGGCTTGTAGGAGGAAGAGGCGGTTTGCCCCTTCACCACCGGGTCGGCCTCGGCGATAGTCACGGTGACGGTCTGCGGCAGCTCGACCGACAGCGGCGAGCCTTCGTGAACGGTGATGGTGCAGACCATGCCTTCCTGCAGGAAGCGGGCCGGTTCGCCGACGATGTCGGTCGGGACCTGCAACTGCTCGAAGTTCTCATTGTCCATGAAGGTGAAGTGATCGCCTTCCTGGTACAGGAACTGCATCTCGTGTTCGTCGAGACGGGCGCGCTCCACCGTTTCCTGTGTGCGGAAACGCTGCTGCGTCTTGGTGCCGGTGCGGGCGTCCTTCATCTCGACCTGGATGATGGCGTTGCCCTTGCCCGGCTGGATGATCTCGATCTTGGTCACGAGCATAAGCTTGCCCTCGTGCTCGAGGACATTGCCCGGCCGGATCGTGATGGCGTTGACCTTCATGGCGGATCTTCTGACAGAAATGCGTGTCGCGCCCCACTGGCGCGCCGGGGCGGCACGACAGGGCGGCGCGATGGGCGCGGACCCTAGCAGCAAGTCCGGTGAAGGGCAACGTCGAGTCGGCGGGAATCCGGCGGATGTGCGGCGGTGCGCCGGCCGGCATGACCTGCTATCGAAGGGTCGATAGCAGGATCAGGTGACGACATGGCGACGGAATCGGGCATTCGGGGATTGCGGGGCCGCTGGTGGCAGAGCGGCGTCTATGCCCGCAAGCGGCCTTATCTCGAGGCCAGGGCCCGGATCACGGCGGCGGTGCGGCAGGTCTTTGCCGAGCGCGGCTTCCTGGAGGTCGACACCCCGGCCCTGCAGGTGTCGCCGGGGCTGGAGCCGCATCTGGTCGCCTTCGCGACCGAATTGCGCGGGCCGCATCCGGACGACGCGCAGCAGCTTTACCTGCACACCAGCCCCGAATTCGCGATGAAGAAGCTGCTGGCCGCCGGGCTGGAGCGGATCTTCCAGCTCAGCCATGTCTTCCGCAACGCCGAGCGCTCCGCCACCCATCATCCGGAATTCAGCATGATCGAGTGGTACCGGGCCGGGGAGGGCTACCGGGTGCTGATCGACGATTGCAAGGCGCTGTTCCAGGCCGCGGCGCGCGCTGCTGGCCGGGACCGGCTGTCGTGGCGCGGCCAGGAGTGCGATCCCTTTGCCGAATGGCGGGTGCTGACGGTGCAGCAGGCGTTCCTGGAGTTCACCGGCATCGACCTGCTGGCGACGGCGCCCGACCCGCTGGCCCCGGATCTCGCCCTCCTGAACGCCGCGACCACCGCGATCGGCATCCCGGCGCATGATGGCGACCGCTGGGACGACCTGTTCTTCCGCGTCTTCCTGGAGCGGATCGAGCCTCGCCTGGGTCTCGGCAGCCCCTGCGTGCTGACAGACTATCCCCTGTCGATGGCGGCGCTGTCGCGGCCCAACCCGGCCGACCCGCGCACCGCGGAGCGGTTCGAGCTCTATGTCGGCGGGCTGGAGCTGGCCAACGCCTTCGGCGAACTGACGGACGCCGCGGCGCAGCAGGCCCGGTTCGAGGCCGACATGGAGCTGAAGCAGCAGCTCTATGGCGTCCGCTATCCGATCGACGAGGATTTCCTGGCGGCGCTCGACCCCGACCGCGGCGGCGGCCTTCCCGATTGCAGCGGGATCGCGCTAGGCTTCGACCGCCTGGTGATGCTCGCGACCGGGGCCGACCACATCGACGATGTGCTGTGGGCCCCCGTCATCGGAACGATGACTGCCCGATGATGTCATCGGAACGATGACCTCACGGTAGCGTCATCGGAACGATGACTGGGCGCCGAACGTTCTGGCCGGGCGTCCGAAAGGCCGTGCCGTCGATCCGGAGTAGCTGATGATCTTGCATCCCGACTGCGAAGCGTATCTGGCGGCGGTGGAACGCTGGCGGGAGGAGACGAGTATCCAGAGCTGGGCCGATGTCGGGCCCGACCGGGCCAAGGCGATGTTCAGCCAGCTGCGGCTGTCGCGGATGCCGCCGCTGCCGGAGATGGACCTGGTCGAGGATTACGAGTTCGAGGGCCGGGCCGGGCCGCGCCGGGTGCGCATCCTGCGGCCGAAGGGGGCCGGGACCGGGCCGCTGCCGGTGGCGCTGTATTTTCACGGCGGCGGCTATGTCCTGGGCGGGGTTGACGAGAGCGAGGACGAGGCCCGGCGGATCGCCGCCAACACGCCGGCGCTGGTGATCTCGGCCAGCTATCGGCTGGGGCCGGACCATCCGTTCCCCGCGGCGATCGACGATGCCTATGACGCGCTGCTGTGGACCACGCACCACGCTGCACATTTCGGCGGCGACCCGCGGCGGCTGATGGTCGGCGGCACCAGCGCCGGCGGCGGCCTGGCCGCCGCGATCAGCCGGCTGGCGGCGACCGAGAACGGGCCGCGCATCGCCCTGACCTATCTGCTGTGCCCCTGGCTCGACATGACCATGAGCCAGCATTCGGTGCTGGACTATGGCGACGGCTACGGCCTCGACCGGCCCGATCTCGAATGGTTCCGGCAGTGCTATCTCGGGGCCGACGAACGGGCCGACCATCCGCTGGCCTCGCCGATCCTGCATCCGATACCGCCGCGGCTGCCCAAGACCTTCGTGCTGGCGGCGGAATGCGACCCGCTGCGCGACGAGGCCCGGGTCTACGCCCGCAAGCTGAAGGAGGCGAAGATCCCGGTGACCTATGTCATGGCCGCCGGCATGATCCACGCCTTCAACGCCCTGACCCACCTGATCCCCGCCGGCCTGCCGCACATCGCCGCGATCGACGAGGCGCTGCGGGGGGTGTGAAAGGGGCTGGTGGCCGTCTCCGCTGTTCTATTGTCGCCAGTCCGGCTCCAATGGCCCGGCCTCTCCGTTGTCATTGCCGGGCTTGACTCGGCAATCCAGGAGATGTCGACAGTCTCTGGATGCCCGGATCAAGTCCGGGCATGACAGATTCTGTGAAAATATTCTAATATTAACAATAGCTTATAAATTAATCCTAAAGCTCTGCATGAGCTTCATTCCACGTCCCGCTCGACCCTGAACCGGGTGCCGGTCACGCCGGCGATGCGGATACGGGTGCCGGCCGGCAGGTCCGGGCCCTCGGCGCCCCAGGTCGTCTCGCCGACCCGGATGCGGCCGATGCCGTTGGCGATCGGCTCGGTCAGCGTCACGACGCGGCCGATATACTGCTCGCCGCGGCGGTTGAGCGTCGGCTGGTCGCTGGCCTCGGTCCGCGGCTTCAGATAGACCCGCCAGGCCACCACGGTCGCCACCGCCAGCACTGCGAAGATCAGCACCTGGCCTTCGATGCCCAGCCCGGGAATCAGCCAGGACAGGCCGCCGACGTTGGCGGCCGAGACGGCGAGCCACAGGAAGAAGGTGGCCGGCATCAGCACTTCCAGGATCAGCAGCACGACGGCGCCGATCCACCACCACCAGAATTCCGGGCCGTCGATGATCATGAAGACGGGTTCCACGGCCCGGTGCCGGGGGCGGGGGCGGCCGGCGGCTCCGCCTGCCGGCGCGGCAGCGGCTGCGCGGCCCCGTCACGGCCACCGAAGGCTTCCTTGGCGATCTCGGCGATGCCGCCGATGGCGCCGATCACATTGGCGGCGTCGAGCGGCAGGAACAGCACCTTGTGGTTCGGGGCGCTGGCCATCGCCTTCAGCGAATCGACGTATTTGGTGGCGACGAAGTAGTTGAGCGCCTGCACGCTGCCATTGGCGATGGCCTCGCTGACCATGCCGGTCGCCTTGGCCTCGGCCTCGGCCGACCGCTCCCGCGCCTCGGCATCGCGGAACGCCGCCTCGCGCCGGCCTTCGGCTTCCAGGATCGCCGCCTGCTTCAGGCCTTCGGCGCGCAGGATCTGCGCCTGCCGGGTGCCTTCGGCCTCCAGGATGGTGGCGCGGCGGTCGCGCTCGGCCTTCATCTGCCGGCCCATGCTCTCGACCAGGTCGCGCGGCGGGGTGATGTCGCGGATCTCGATGCGGGTGACCTTGACGCCCCAGGGCTCGGTCGCGTCGTCGACCACCTTCATCAGCCGGACGTTGATCTGGTCGCGGTTGGACAGCAGCTCGTCCAGGTCCATCGACCCCATCACCGTGCGGATGTTGGTCATGGTCAGGTTGATGATCGCGGTTTCGAGGCTGCCGACCTCATAGGCCGCCTTAGCCGCATCCAGCACCTGGTAGAAGATCACGCCGTCGACCGTCACCATGGCGTTGTCGCGGGTGATGATCTCCTGCTGCGGCACCTCCAGCACCGTCTCCATCATCGACAGCTTGGCGCCGATCTGGTCGACGAAGGGCACGATCAGATTCAGGCCGGGGCGCAGGGTGCGGGTGTAGCGGCCGAACCGCTCCACCGTCCATTCGCGGCCCTGCGGCACCGACTTCACCCCCATGAAGATGACGAGGACCGCCAGGACCAGGATGGCGAGGACGATGATCGTGACCGGGGTGAAGGACATAGTGCGTTTCGCTCGTTGTGGCGACTTGGCGGCAGTGTGCCATACCGGGCCATAGGACCGGATGCATTATTTCACCACGTCTTTGTGGCGGAATCGCAGCCGCAAGCGCAGCGGGGCGAACCGGGCACTACATCAGGAATTCGGCGGCGCCGAGATCCTGGATCACATAGACGCTGATCGTGAGGTCGGCCCTGCGGTCGCCGTCGATATCCGCCTGCACCACGAACAGGTGCGGCGTCGCAGTGGTGACGACGAGCAGCTCCGCACCGGCGCCGGTGAAGCCGCCGGCGCGGAAGGTGAAGGCGGTGTCGCCATTGGCGGCTTTGCCGTCGGCATCGATCACCCGCAGGTCGATCCGGTCGCCTTCGCCGGACCAGAAATCGAGGATGATGTCGCGGCCCGGCGCCGCGGCCACGCTGTCGCCGGCGGCGATATAGACGAAGCGGTCGGCATGGCCGCCGCCGGCCAGGATGTCGCCGCCACCGCCGCCGCGCAGCACGTCGTTGCCATGGTTCCCAGCTAGCCGATTCGCGCCCGCGTCGCCGAGCAGGATGTCGGCCAGGGTGGAGCCTTCCAGCCGTTCGATCCCCTCCAGCGTATCGCCCGCCGCATCGCCGACCGTGCCCCGCCCGGCGGCGAGGTCGACGGTCACGCCGATGGGAGCGGCGGCATAGGAGGCGGTGTCGGTGCCGGCGCCGCCGCGGAGCCGGTCGGCTCCCGCGCCGCCATCCAGGGTGTCGTCACCATCGTCGCCGTCGAGCGTGTCTGCCCCGGTGCCACCGAAGAGAGCGTCGTTGTTGGTTCCGCCGGAGAGGGCATCGTTTCCGTCGCCGCCATCGATCGAATCATTGCCGCCGTCACCGGAGGCGCGATCCGTCCCGGCCGCGCCGACCAGCCGGTCGTCACCGCCGGCACCGACCAGGATGTCGTCCCCGGAATTGCCGTAGAGCGCATTGCGCCCGCCATCGCCCGTCAGCCGGTCGGCATGGCCGGAGCCGACCACGATCTCGATGCTGCTCAGCCGGTCGCCCGTGGCATCGCCGCCGGACGCCGTGCCGCGGGCGAGATCGATCGTCACCCCCGCCGCTGAGGTCTCGTAATTCGCCTGGTCCTGGCCGTCACCGCCGATCAGCGTATCCGCGCCGGCACCGCCGCGCAGGACGTCGTTGCCGGTCTGCCCGAGCAGGCGGTTGTCGCCGCCATTGCCGGTGATGCGGTCGTCGAATCCCGACCCCCGCGCCTCCTCGATCGCGGCGGAATCGGCACCGGGATAGATGTAGATGTTGTTGCCGCGGGCATTGGTGCTGGAGAAGGTGCCGGGGCGCAGATCGATCTGGCTGCCGTAGAGCGACCCCGACAGATCCAGCAAGTCGTAGCCGCCGGTGTCGTGGATGGTGAAGCCGCAATTGCCCAGCGCCTCGTTGTCCAGACGATAGCCGGGCTTGCCGCCGAAGCCATAGACGTCGTCACCGGTGTTCAGGGCGACAACGGTCCCGGGCGGCAGATACTTCTGCAGGATCGCGGCGATGTCGGCGGCCATCGGCGTGGACGTGAAATAGCTGCTGCCGAAGCCGGCATCGGCGCCGGAGAAATACGACATCACCGAATAGGGCCAGCAATCCTTGGTGAAGATCGCATCGGTCCAGTAGTCGCCGCCGGTGTTGTAGGGGCCGCCATGGCCGAGGCCGAGGGCATGGCCGATCTCATGCAGGAAAGCCTGGAAGCCGTAGCCGCCGGCCCTGAAATCGCCACCCCAGAAGCCCTGGCCGATGTTCAGCAGCTTCGACCCGGCCGTGAAGAAGGCGCCAGGGGCGATGTTCTCGAAGATGATGTCGGCGCCATCAGTCACCTCCCGGAAGGTGACCGGGACGACGCTCGACCATTGCTGCATCGCCAACCGCGCCGCGGCGAGCTGGGCCGGATTGTCCTCGAGGCCGCGGAGATCGACCGCGACATCCAGGTCGGCCAGCTTGTAGTCGTGCCCCTGGGACCACAGCCAATAGCCGGTCTTGAGATAGTCGACATAGCCCTGGAAGGACGAATTCGTCGGCGCCACGCGTTGCCTCCCGATCGAAATCCCCGCGCGTGAAATCTCCCCATGGAGGCGGCGGGATTGAACAACGATCAATCGCAATACGGATCCACTGTGGCGAAGTATACACCGGCCGGATCAGGGCTCGAACTGTTCCTTGAGGATCCGCTCCTCCAGCGTCTTGCCGGGGTCGAACAGCAGGGTCAGCGACACGTCGCGGGCCTCGGCGATCTCGACCCGGATCACGTCGCGCACCTCGGTCGAATCGGCCACGGCGCTGACCGGGCGCTTCGTCACTTCGAGGATATCGAGGACCATCTTCGCCTTGTGCGGCAGCAGCGCCCCGCGCCAGCGCCGCGGCCGGAAAGCACTGATCGGCGTCAGCGCCAGGATGCCGGCGCCGAGCGGGATGATCGGGCCATGCGCCGACAGGTTGTAGGCGGTTCTGCCGGCGGGGGTCGAGACGATGGCACCATCGCAGATCAGCTCCGACATCCGCTCGATGCCGTCGATGGTGATTCGCAGCTTCGCCGTCTGCCGGGTCTGGCGCAGCACCGACACCTCGTTGATGCCCAGCGCCTCATGCACCGTGCCGTCCGCCGTGGTCGCCCGCATCCGCAGCGGATGCAGCAGCACGGTGCGGGCTGCCGCCACGCGCTCGGGCAGGTCTTCCTCGTGGAAATCGTTCAGCAGGAAGCCGACCGAACCGCAGTTCATGCCGAAGATCGGCCGCCCGCGCTCGACGCAGCGGTGCAGCGTTTCCAGCAGGAAGCCGTCGCCACCCAGGGCGACGATCGCATCCGCCTCCGCCGGCGGATGCTGGCCCCAGCGCGCGACCAGGCGCGCCTGGGCGGCCAGCGCCTCGGCCGTATCGGCGGCGACGATCGCCAGGCGGGGCGGTGAGGAGGGGGCAGTGATGCGGGTCATAGCCCGGGGACTGTAGTCGATGCGCAAATCCGGTCCAGCCCAGAAGCGTGAATATGCCGTTCACGGTGACTTCACGGCACAGGGCGGAGAGTGATCAGGCCATCAAGCGACCCATCAAGGGAACGATGGCCATGAG
Source organism: Inquilinus sp. (assembly GCF_057815775.1). NCBI lineage: Bacteria > Pseudomonadati > Pseudomonadota > Alphaproteobacteria > Rhodospirillales > Rhodospirillaceae > Inquilinus > Inquilinus sp. The sequence goes on along the minus strand of NZ_JBYRFX010000988.1, from coordinate 4,825 downwards.
GGAGGATTTGGGGATGATTCCGACTCTGGTGGGGATATTCGTCGTCACGGCCGCGCTGCTCTGGCACGCCGGCCTCGACTTCGCGGTGGTGGCGGGCGGCACAGCGCTGTCGGGCACCATCCTGATGATGGCGCTGAGTTGATCAGCCGCCGGTCACGCTCATATGGCGGGCCACGGCCGGCTGCATATGGCGGCGGTCGATGAAGAAGTCGTGGCCCTTCGGCTTGCGGGTGATCGCGTCGCGGATCGCGGTCTCCAGCGCGGTGTCCGTCGGATCCGCTCGCAGCGGTGCGCGCAGGTCGGCGGCGTCGTCCTGGCCGAGACACATATAGAGGGTGCCGGTGCAGGTCAGCCGCACCCGGTTGCAGCTTTCACAGAAATTATGGGTCAGCGGCGTGATGAAGCCCAGCCGCCCGCCCGTCTCCTCGACCCGGACATACCGCGCCGGCCCGCCGGTCTGGTAATCGGTCTCGGTCAGCGTCCAGCGCTGTGCAAGATTGGCCCGCACCTGGGACAGGGGCAGGTACTGGTCCAGCCGGGTCTCGCCGCCGATGTCCCCCATCGGCATCACTTCGATCAGCGTCAGGTCGTGGCCGTTCTCGCCGCACCAGCGGATCATCGTGTCGAATTCGTCGTCGTTCACGCCCTTCAGCGCCACGGCGTTGATCTTGATTTGAATGCCCGCGGCCTTGGCCGCGGTGATGCCGTCCATCACCTTGTCGAACTTGCCCCAGCGGGTGATCGCCAGGAATTTTGCGGGGTCGAGCGTGTCGAGGCTGACATTGATCCGGCGGACGCCGCACGCGGCCAGCTCCGCGGCATGGCGGGCGAGCTGGCTGCCGTTGGTGGTCAGCGTCAGCTCTTCCAGCGCGCCGGTGCCGAGGTGGCGCGACAGGCGGCGAATCAGGGACATGACATCGCGCCGGACCAGCGGCTCGCCGCCGGTCAGCCGCAGCTTGCCGACGCCATAGCGGATGAAGGCGCTGCACAGCCTGTCCAGCTCTTCCAGCGTCAGCAGTTCCGCCTTCGGCAGGAACGTCATCTCCTCCGACATGCAGTAGACGCAGCGGAAGTCGCAGCGATCCGTGACCGAGACCCGGAGGTAGCGGATGGCGCGCCCGAACGGATCCACCAGCGGGGCGCTGGAGGCGGGCGATGGATCGATCAGGGGCGTCGGCATCTGGATCGTCATATATGCCAATATAGGATGCCCTTCGGCGAAGGCGTATGCTTCTTTGTAATCCGAGACGTGACAGCAGGGCCTGATGATCCGGAAGCTTATCGGTGTGGTGCTGCTCCTGGTCGGCGCCTTTCTCCTGTTCGGTGCCGCCGCGGATGCGTGGGATCGCGAGCAATGGCGCCAGGCCGCGGTCGAGATCGACGCGCTGGTGCTGCCGCGCGAAGCCGGGGCGAAGCTGGGACAGTCGATGCCGGCCCTGGCCGGGGCCGAGACCGTGGTGCGCATGGGCGCCCTGCGCGCCGTCTATGCCGCCCTTGACACCGGCCTGGCCACGACGCCCCCGTCCGGCGACCGCATCACGGTGCTGATCGACCCGCAGCAGCAGGACAAGGCGGTGCTGAACGACCCGCTGGCGATCTGGAGCAACCAGCTGGAATCGGGTGGCATCGCGGTGCTGCTCGTGCTGGTCGGCCTGTTCATGATGCGGTCCAGGGGACGTCGGCCGGCGATGATGATGACCGGTGGGGCTGCCATGACGATCGCCACCGCCCTGCGCCAGGCGACATCGCGGCAGGCAGGCGTCCAGCAGGCAGGCGCGCGGGCCGATGCGCGGACGGCGACCCGGGCCGCCTCGGCCAGCGCGGCCGTGGCGCGGTCGGCAGCGACGGCGAAACCGGCGCGATTCACATCCGCCACCGTCACCTCCACTGTCGTGCAGCGCATGCGGGACAGCGCGGTCACGGTCCACCGTGCCGGTGGCCCGTCCGTCGTCCGCACCATCGAGCGGCCCAGCGGGGCCCTGCCGATCCTGGTGTTCGGCGTCATCGTCGTGGTCCTGGTCGTCACCCTGGTCGCCGGGTGAGCCAGGCCGCGCCGGTGCTCGGCGCGATCCTGGCCGGTGGCCTGGCCCGGCGCATGGGCGGCGGCGACAAGGGGCTGCGGCCGCTGGCCGGCGTCCCCATGCTCGACCGGGTGATCGCCCGGGCGGCGCCCCAGGTGGTGGCGCTGTGCCTGAATGCCAATGGCGACCCCACCCGCTTCGACCGTTGGGGCCTGCCGGTGGTCCCCGACGACGTGCCTGGTGCGGCCGGGCCGCTGGCCGGCATCCTGGCCGTGCTTGACTGGGCGGCGGCGACGCGGCCGGAGATCGAGCTGGTTGCCAGCTTCCCCTGCGATGCGCCGTTCATCCCGCGCGACCTGGTGGCGCGGCTGGCGGCGGCGCGGCGCGGGCAGGGGGTTGAGATCGCAGTCGCGGCCTCGGGCGGCCGCACCCACCCGGTGGTGGCGCTGTGGCCGGTGGCGCTGCGCGCCGATCTGCGCCGGGCGCTGGTCATGGAGGATATCCGCAAGGTCGAGCGCTGGATCGGCCGGCATTCCACCGCCGTGGTCGATTTCGCCTGCGACCCGGTCGATCCGTTCCTCAACAGCAACACGCCGGACGATCTGGCCGAGGCGGAACGGCTGCTGGCCCGGCATCCGGACCTCGGCTGATCGGGGAGGTGGCCCGTGGCTGCAGCACCGCGGCCCCCTGGTGACAGACGGATCAGTTGGAGGATGGCCGAAGCAGGAAGGGGAAGGTGTAGTTCGCCATGCGTTCGGGCGGTGCCGGAACCGGTGACGCGGCCCGAATCCGCCGCAACAGTTCACTATCGACGTTTGATGACCCGGAGGACTGGATCAAGTCGATCGAGCTCAGGCTGCCGTCGGTTTCGATGGTCACCGTGACTTTGATGATGATCTGTTCCCGCACCGTCGAATTCATGTTGCGGAAGCGGTTGTTCAGATAGCCTTGCAATTGCGAGACATAGCTCGCGCGTTGCCCTGCGGCGGCCGATGCCGCAGCAGAAGGCGGCGGCGCGGCCGGCTGGGCCGGCGGCAGGGCGGCGGTCTGGGTCTCGGGGGTCGGCTCGGTGCGCTGCGGCTGCACCCGTGGCGGCCGGCGTTCGGTGCGGCGCGGCGGGTCGGGCCGCTTCGGCGGCGGCTGCACCAGTTCGGGCTCCTCGGCCGTGACCGCATCCGGGACGGCGGCGACGACGGCATCGGTCTGCGCCGTCGTGGTGACGGCTTCGAGCGCGCTGGCCACCGGCGCCTCGTCCGGCGGCTGGATCTCCGCGGCCTCGGGCACGGCGGTGTCGGCCGGGGGCGGCGGCTCGGTCATCGGCGTAACTGTCGGATTCACGGGCTGGGCCGGGTCGACCGGCTGGGCCTGGGCTTCCTCGACCGGCTGCGTCGTCTCGGTCGATTCGACCGGAACGCTGTCGGGCGAACTCATGGCGGCATCGCCGAAGGCGGCCATGTCGACCGCCATCGGTGTGTCGCTCGGCGTCGGCGCCGCGGCCTCGCCGACCAGGCTCGGGATCAGGGCGACGATGACGCCGGCATGGAGCAGCCCCGACACGGCATAGGCGATGCCGCGGCCGGAAATTCGCAAACGGCTCATGGCGTGGCGGGTGCGGCGCCCGGGGTGGCGGCAGGCGCTGCACCGGCGCCGGGGGCTGCGGCCGGCGCGCCCTGGGCGATCAGCGAGACGCGGGCGAAGCCGGCCTGGCCGACGGCGCCCATCACCTCCATCACGCGGCCATAGGGCACGTCCTTGTCGCCGCGGACATAGACCACCGACCCCGGATTGGCCTTGGCCGCCGCCTGCAGCGCCGCCGGCGCCGTCTCCGTGGTCAGCACCTGGCCGTCGCTGAGCGACAGCGCGCCCGTCTTGTCGACGGTGACGATCACCGGCTTCTGCGGTTGGCCGACCTTGTCGGCGCTGGTCTTCGGCAGGTCGACCGGCACCCCGACCATCATCAGGGGGGCCGCGACCATGAAGATGATCAGCAGCACCAGCATGACGTCGACCATCGGCGTCACATTGATTTCCGCCAGCGGCGCGTAGTCCTCGCCGTCGTCGGAATCGAGCAGCGCGCCGGCCATTACTCGGCCGCCTGGCGCCGTGTGGCGCGGCGGCTGCCGGACAGGTGCTCGGCCATCAGCCCGATCGCGGTGCCGAAGGTCTGGTTCACCCGGCGCAGGTCGGTCGAGAACTTGTTGTAGGCCATGACGGCCGGAATCGCGGCGACCAGGCCGATCGCGGTGGCGAACAGCGCCTCGGCGATGCCGGGGGCGACGACGGCGAGGCTGGTGTCCTGCGAACTGGCGATCGAAGTGAAGCTGTTCATGATGCCCCACACCGTGCCGAACAGGCCGACGAAGGGTGCCGCCGAACCGATGGTGGCCAGGAAGGGCAGGCCGAGCTCGCGCCGGCGCACCACCTCGCTTGAGGCACGGCGCATCGCGCGTTCGATCCGCTCGCGGTATTCCGACCGGCTTTCCTCGGCATCGACCGCGCGCCACTGGGCCAGCCCGGCCTCGACCACCGGCCGGGCCGGGTCGGCCGGCACCAGATCGACCTCATGCTCGGTGTCCATCCGGCGGCGCAGGGCGGCCGCGGCGCGGCGCAGCCGGCCGATGGTGAACAGCTTGTCGATGATGATGCCCCAGCAGCCGACCGAAGCCAGGATCAGCAGCGCCAGCACGGCCTGGACGATGATGTCGGCCTGCTGCACCAGGGTGATGATCGAGAGATCGTGCGTCATCGCGGGGCTCCTCAGCGCATCAGGGCGACGGGCAGGCGCGACCGCGTCTGCACCCGAT
>NZ_JBYRFX010000987.1:0-5772 GCF_057815775.1 Inquilinus sp. | reverse complement strand
GTCGCTGGACAACGTGCTGGCGGTGGCCGGCGCGGCGCGCGAGCACCCGATCATCCTGGTCTTCGGTTTGGCGCTGTCGATCGCGATGATGGGCTTCGCCGCCTCGTTCATCGCCAAGCTGCTGAACCGCCACCGCTGGATCGCCTATGTCGGCCTGGCCATCATCCTCTACGTCGCGATCGACATGATCTGGCGCGGCGCGCACGAGGTCTGGCCGCACCTCCAGGGCGTGATGTAGGAGCCCATTCGATAACGCTACTGGTGCGGCCGTCTGATGGCGGTTTCTCCGCTTCCGGTGCTCACGGACCAAACGTCCGCTGCGCGCCGGTTCTCGAAACCACCACCAGCCGACTCGCACCAGCGCATTCTCGAATGAGCTCCGGCCGCTCTTTGTTGCTTCCCTTTTCCCGTCATTGCCGGGCTTGACCCGGCAATCCAGAGGATGTCGACAGCCTCTGGATGCCCGGGTCAAGCCCGGGCATGACAGCTTAAGGGGGCGGGATCAGCTCCTACTCTACCAGCAAATCCCGCACCGCCAGGGCGATGACCTCCGTCGCCTTGAACAGGTTGTCCAGCTTCAGCCGCTCGTCGGCGCGATGGGCATTGGCGTCCTCGATGGTGCGCGGGCCGGCGCCGTAGAGGGCGATCGGCACCCCGGCCGCGGCGTAGTGCCGGGCGTCGGTGTACAGCGGCACGCCCTTCACCGGGATCTCCTCGCCCAGCACCGGCGCGGCGCGGCGGCGGATGGCCTGGGCCAGCCGGTCGGTGCCCGGCAGCGGCGACAGCGGCTCGGCCAGCAAAATGCGGCGGATTGTGACGGTTGCCTTCGGGAAGGCCTTGGCCGCGTCCTCGATGACGCCGCGCAGCTCCGCCTCCACCGTCGCCCCGTTCTCCTCCGGGATCAGCCGGCGGTCGAGCCGGAACGCCACCCGGTCGGGCACGACATTGGTGTTGATGCCGCCCTCGATCAGCCCGATGGTCAGCTGCGGCGAGCCGATGCCGGTCACCTTCGACATCGTGGTCTGGTAGAGGTGCCGGTGCTCGTACAGCCGCACCAGGATCGGCGTCGCCGCCTCCAGCGCGTCGATGCCGGTCGACGGCAGCGCGGCGTGGGCCGACCGGCCGCGCACCTCGACCTCGAGATGCAGGCAGCCATTGTGTGCCGTGACCACGGCATAGCTGAAGGCGGCGGCGATGGCGAAGTCGGGCTTGGACAGCCCCTGCTCCAGGATCAGCTTCGGCCCGATCTCGCCGCCGGATTCCTCGTCATAGGTGATGTGCAGCTCGACCGTGCCGCGGGTCAGCTGCCCCGCCTCCTCCAGCGCCTTGAGGGCGAAGGCGTAGCTGGCAATATCGGATTTCGACACGGCGGCGCCGCGGCCATACATCCAGCCGTCGGCCACCTCAGCGCCATAGGGGTCGTGGGTCCAGCCCTCGCCGGGCGCCACCACGTCGCCATGGGCGTTCAGCGCGATCACCGGCCCGTCGCCGAAGCGGCGGCGGACGATCAGGTTGCTGGCGCTGATCATGCCATGCGCCTTGGCCAGCTCGGCCGGCACCGGATGGACCTCGACCTCGAAGCCGAGCTCGCGCAGCAGCTCCGTCGTCCGCTTGGCATGGGCGTCGCAGTCGCCCGGCGGGTTGTCGGACGGCACCTTGACCAGCTCGGCCAGGAACCGGGCCTGCTGCTCGCGCGCGCCGAGGAGATAATCGTGGATGGCGGTGTCGATGGCGTCGGTCATCCCAGGGGCTTTCGTGTCAGGCATGGTCGTACTGGCGGAGCAGGTCGAGCAGCACGCGGACGGCAAGGTCCGCATCCTCGACGGTGATGGATTCGGCCGGGTTGTGGCTGATGCCGCCGCGGCAGCGCAGGAACAGCATGGCGATCTGGGTCAGCGACGCCATCGCCATGGCGTCATGGCCGGCGCCGCTGGGCAGGCGCCGCGCCGGCAGGCCGTGCCGGCGGATCGCCGCGTCCAGCCGCGCCATCAACGCCTCGTCGCAGCGCACCGCGCCGGCATCGTGGTAGCGGTCGAGCACCAGTTCGACGCCACGGCCGCGGGCGATGCCCTCCAGCGCCGCCACCATCTCTTCCATCGCGGCCAGGCGGTCGGCGTCGTCGGGTGCGCGGATGTCGATGGTGAAGCGCACCGCGCCGGGGATGACGTTGACGGCGCCAGGCTGCACGTCGAGCTGCCCGACCGTCGCCACCACCTCGCGCCGGCCCTGGGCGCAGCGTTCGACCGCCAGGATCATCGAGGCGGCGGCCGCCAGCGCGTCCTGGCGCAGATCCATCGGCACGGTGCCGGCATGGCCGGCCATGCCGCGGATCGTGGCGTTGTAGCGGGCGGCGCCGTTGATGGCGGTGACCACGCCGAGCGGCAGGCCCTCCGCCTCCAGCACCGGCCCTTGTTCGATGTGCAGCTCGACATAGCCGAGCACATCCTCGGGTCGGCGGCCTTCACCGGCAACGGCGTCGGGATCGCCACCAAACGCCCGCAAGGCATCGCCGAGACGCACCCCGGCATCGTCGCGCGCATCGGCGGAGGCGGGATCGGACGTGCCGGCGACCGCGTGGCTGCCGGTCAGGGTGACGGGAAAGCGCACTCCTTCCTCGTCGCCGAAGCCCAGCACCTCGATGGCGAAGGGCAGCCGCTCGCCGCGCCGGTGGAGGTCGTCGACCACGGCGATGGCGGCGAGCACGCCGAGATTGCCGTCGTATTTCCCTGCGTCGCGGACGGTGTCGATGTGGGAGCCGAGCAGCAATGCCGGCAGCCCCGGCCGGTCGCCCTCATAGCGGCCGACGACATTGCCGGCGGCGTCGAGCCGCGCGGCCATGCCGGCCTCGTGCATCCAGGCCAGCACCTGGTCGGCCGCCTGGCGGTGCGCCGGCGACAGGAAGGTGCGGGTCAGCCGGTCCGGGTCCTCGCTGAAGCGGGCCAGGTCCTCCAGCCGCGCCATCAGCGCGGGGCCATAGGCCAGGGTATTCTGCTTCGGTGCGGTCCCGAGGGTCACGGCAGCAGATCCTTCAAACGCAGGAGGGCAATCTTTTCGACCTCGGCCAGGGCCGTGGCGAATTCGGTGTCGGTGGCATTGCCGATGCGGCGGCCGAAGGCGGCCAGGATCTCGGTCCGGCTGCGACCCTTCACCGCCATGATGAAGGGAAAGCCGAAGCGGCCGATATAGCGGGTGTTGAGGTCCTGGAACCGGGCGAATTCCGCCGGCGTGCAGCGGTCGAGCCCGGCGCTGGCCTGTTCGGCGCTGGAGCTGGCGGTCAGCTCGCCGGCCACGGCCAGCCGGCCGGCCAGGTCGGGGTGGGCGCGCAGCACGGCCAACTGCCCGTCATGATCCGCGGCCCGGAACACGGCGCTGAGAGCGGCGTGCAGCCCTTCGGCGCTGTCCTGGTCGGGACCCAGCCCGGCTTCCCAGGCGGCATCGGCAATCCAGGGCGAATGCTCGAACACGCCGCCGAACCGGGCGGTAAACAGGGTGCGGTCCATGCTGCTGGGGCGCGGCAAGGTCATGCCCCGGCCCCGCCATAGGGATGGCGTTCGTGCCAATGCCGGGCAATCTCGACCCGGCGGCAGAACCACACGCCCTCATGCTGCTTCGCGTAGTCCAGGAACCGTTCCAGCGCCATGATCCGGCCGGGGCGGCCGACGATGCGGCAGTGCAGGCCGACCGACATCATCCGCGGCGTCTCCGCCCCCTCCCGGTACAGCGCGTCGAAGCTGTCCTTGAGATAGGCGTAGAACTGGTCGCCGGAATTGAAGCCCTGCACAGCGGCGAAGCGCATGTCGTTGGCGTCGAGCGTGTAGGGCACGATCAGCTGCGGCTTGCCCGCGACATCCTCCCAATAGGGCAGGTCGTCGTCATAGGCGTCGGCGTCGTAGAGGAAGCCGCCATGTTCGGCCACTAGGCGCCGGGTGTTCGGGCTGGTGCGGCCGGTGTACCAGCCGAGCGGGCGCTGGCCCGACACCTGCTGCAGGATCTCGACCGCCTTGCGCAGATGCTCGCGCTCCACCGCCTCGTCGACATACTGGTAGTTGATCCAGCGATAGCCGTGGCTGGCGATCTCGTGCCCGGCATCGACCATGGCGCGGATCACGTCCGGGTTGCGCTCGGCCGCCATGGCGACAGCATAGACCGTCAGCGGGATCTTCTTGCGGTCGAACAGCTTCAGGATCCGCCAGACGCCGACCCGGGCACCGTAGTCGTAGAGGGATTCCATCGAGATATGGCGCACGCCCGGCAGCGGCTGGGCGCCGACGATCTCGGACAGGAAGCTTTCGGAGGCCGCGTCGCCATGCAGGATGCTGTTCTCGGCGCCTTCCTCGTAGTTGAGGACGAATTGCAGCGCCAGCCGTGCCCCGCCCGGCCAGTCGGCCTGGGGCGGGTTCGGGCCATAGCCGATGAGGTTTCTCGGATAGACGGACACCGGCCCTGGCCTCCTCTCGCACGCATGATCCCAAGCACAGGATAGCGACCCTGGCCGCGTCCACTTTCGCTTTTGCGTTGAAAGTCTTTCCGCCGATGACCCGTTGAGGGACGGGCCGCGGGGGTGAAACATGACAACGGAAATAAAACGACAAGCACGTCGCAGCCAGAACGGGCGATAATGCCCGGTGGCGTGACGGATCGCCAGGGACCGGCAACACGGAGAGGCAGGATGGCCACAGACATGGCATCCCACCAAGGGCGGCTGACCACACATGTGCTCGACACGGCGCATGGCCGGCCGGGCATGGGCATCGCCGTGACCCTGTACCGCGTCGACGGCGATAGCCGTACCCTGCTGGTCGAAACCCGCACCAACACCGATGGCCGCTGCGACGCGCCGCTGCTGGCCGGCGATGATTTCCAGCCCGGCACCTATGAGCTGGTGTTCGCCGCCGGCGCCTATTTCCGCACCGCCAATGTCGCCACGGGCGACCTGCCCTTCCTGGACGAGGTGCCGATCCGCTTCGGCATCGCCCATGCCGACCAGCATTATCACGTGCCGCTGCTGATCTCGCCCTGGTCCTATTCCACCTATCGCGGCAGTTGAGGCCACCATGCGGGACACCGTCCGTTTCCTATTCGGCAACGAACTGCGCGAGATCCGCTCGGTCGACCCAACCCAGACGGTCCTCGACTGGCTGCGGATCGAACAGCGCCGCACCGGCACCAAGGAAGGCTGCGCCGAGGGCGATTGCGGCGCCTGCACCGTGGTGGTCGGCCGGCGCGACGGCGACCGCATGCGCTACGACCCGGTCAATGCCTGCATCCGCTTCACCGCGACGCTGGATGGCTGCCAGCTGTTGACCGTCGAGCATCTGAAGGGCGCCGATGGCGCGCTGCACCCGGTGCAGCAGGCGATGGTCGACTGCCACGGCTCGCAATGCGGCTTCTGCACGCCCGGCTTCGTGATGTCGCTCTGGTCGACCTACGAGCACCACCAGGAAGGCGGCACCCAGCCCACCCGCCAGCAGTTGGCCGACGACCTCTCGGGCAACCTCTGCCGCTGCACCGGCTACCGGCCGATCCTCGATGCCGGCCAGCGCATGTTCGACCTGCCGGCCGTCGCGCTCGACACGCAGCCTGCCGTCGCCGCCCTCACGGCGATGGCGTCGCGGCCGCCGCTCGAATACACCGGCGCCGCATCGGCCGACCGCTTCTTCGCGCCCACGACGCTCGCCGAACTCGCCGCCCTGCGCGAGGCGCACCCGGCCGCCCGCATGCTCGCCGGCTCGACCGACGTGGGCCTCTGGGTCAACAAGCAGTTCAAGCCGC
>NZ_JBYRFX010000986.1:0-7279 GCF_057815775.1 Inquilinus sp. | reverse complement strand
GTGCCGCCGGCGGCCGTCGTCCCGGTCAGCCAACGCCACTGGGCCTTCCACACCGCCTCCATGGCGAAGGACGGTGCCTGCTCGGCCGCCTGCCACGCCGGGTCGGCATGATGCCAGTCCGGCTCGCCGACCGGGGCCATGCGGATGAATTCGAACTTCATCATGAACCGCTTGTCGGCGGTCAGGTTCTTCATCTTCCGGTGCCAGATGTCATAATGGATCATCAGCACCGACCCGGCTGGGCCGGACCCGTTCCGCTCCAGCGCATCGGGGTCCGTGATCCCGGCGGCGAGCAGGTGGCTGCCCGGCACCACCCCGGTCGGCCCCAGCTCGGCCGGCGTGTCCTGCGGGTAGTACATGATCATGACCCAGCGCGGCCGGTGGTTGCGCACCCGGCGCATGTAGCCCCAGTAGCTGTCCTTGTGGAAATGCTGGATCGGCGACCCCGGCGGGTTCTTATGCAGGGCGCGGTGCGGATGCATGATGTAATCCGGCCCCAGCACGCTGGTCAGCGCGCCCTTCACCACCGAATCCTCGAACACCGCGTTGATCTCGGGCACCAGCGGCAGCAGGTTGTTGCCGGGGTTCTCGTGCCGGTCGGCGCCGATCAGGTCGTCGAAGCGCTGGAAGATCTGGTCGTGGAAGGATTTCGGCAGCGCCGTCTGCAGCACCAGATAGCCGATGGCCAGGAACTGGCGCATCTGCGCGTCGGTGAGCAGCCGCGGCGTCTCGGCCTGGGCCGGAACATGCATGTCCATGGTGTCTCTCCCATTGCCCGGGCCCATTGGCTGGGCCACGGCTCAGATTGACTCTCTAGATGGGATTTAGCAAATGGATTCCATTTCTACATCCCATCTAAAATTTCATCGCCCGCCGAAGCCGGAGTTCATGGCGATGCCGCCGAAGATGTAGCGCTGCAGCAGCACCGTCAGGACGATGCCCGGCAGCATCGAGATCGCGGCGCCGGCCATCATGTAGTTCCACTGGGTGCCCTGCTGGGTCTGGAACAGGGTGAGGCCGAGGGGAATGGTCGCATGCTCCGTCCCGTTGACGATGATCAGCGGCCACAGGAAGGCGTTCCACTGGGCGGTGAAGGTGAACAGCGCCAGCAGGCCGAGGATCGGCAGCGACATCGGCAGGATGATGCTGACCAGGATGCGCAGCCGCGATGCGCCGTCGACCAGCGCCGCCTCCTCCAGCTCGCGCGGGATGTTCTTGAAGAACTGGCGCAGCATGAAGGTGCCGAACGAGCCGAAGGCCATCGGCAGGATCAGCGCCTGGAAGGTGTTCACCCAGTCCAGCCGGCTCATCAGCAGGAACAGCGGGATCACCAGCACCGCCTGCGGGATCATCAGCGTGCCGAGATAGGTCAGGAACAGCGTCTCGCGCCCGACGAAGCGCAGCCGGGCGAAGGCGTAGGCGGCGAGGCTGGAGACCACCAGCACGATCGCGGTGACCGCCGCCGCCACCATGGCGCTGTTCAGGAAGAACCGGCCGAACGGCAGGTAGAACCAGGCGTCGACGAAATTGCCCCACTGCCATTCGCTGGGCAGCAGCCGCGGCGGCACCGCCAGCACCTCGCCATTCGAACGCACCGCGTTGGTCAGCATCCAGAAGAACGGGAACAGGAAGGCCAGCGCCACCAGGGACATCGCCCCCTGCGACACCAGCGTGCCCGTCGTAACAGCACGGCTGCGATCAGGCGTCATAATGCACCCACTTTCGTTGCAGCCGGAACTGCAGCGCCGTCAGCGCCATGATGATGATGAACATCACCCAGGCAATCGAGGACGCGTAGCCCATGCGGTAGGTGGTGAAGCCGTTCTGGTAGATGAAGAAACCGAGCGTCGCGGTGGCAACGCCAGGGCCGCCGCGGGTCATGGAATAGACCTGGTCGAACACCTGCAGCGCCGTGATCGCGGTCATGACGGTGCCGAAGAACAGCGTCGGCGAGATCAGCGGCAGCTTGATCCGCCAGAAGCGCTGCCAGGGGGTGGCCCCGTCGATCCTGGCGGCGTCGAGATAGGTCTGCGGGATCGAATCCAGCGCCGCGCCGAACAGCAGCAGGTTGTAGCCGAAGCCGGACCACAGCGAGACGATGACGATCGCCTGCATCGCCCAGCCGGGATCGACCAGGAAGTTCGGGATCGGCAGGCCCAGCGCCCCGACGATCCAGTCCATCAGCCCGCCCGGGGTGAAGATCAGCAGCCAGACCACCGACACGCCGATCATCGGGGTGAAGGTCGGCAGGAAGAAGATCAGCCGGAAGAACCGCTTGCCCCAGCGCAGGCTGGAGATCCAGACCGCCATGCCGAGCGCCAGCACGATGTTCAGGACCAGGTATTCCACGGTGTACAGCACCGTGTTCAGCAGCACGTGCCAGAAGCTGGGATCGACCGTGAACAGCCTGATGTAGTTGGCCAGGCCGACGAATTTCGGCTGGCTCAGCAGCTGCCAATTGGTGAAGCTGAGCGCCAGCGAGGCCAGCAGCGGCAGCAGCAGGAAGGCCAGGAAGCCGAGCAGGCTGGGCAGCAGGAACCAGAACGCCGCCCGGCCTTCGCTGCGGAAGCCGCGGCGCCGGGACCGGGTCGAGGCGGCGGCTGCGTCCGCCCCGGCCCGGATATCGAGATTGCCGGCCTGCACGCTCATTCCGAAGCGAGGCTCTGCACGGTGTCCAGCACCTGCGGCCCGGTCTGCGACCCGCCGAAGGCCAGCGGCACATACTGCTCCAGCAGCTCCGACACCGCGTTCCAGTTGGCGGTGGTGCGATACGGCTTGGCGTTCTGCAGGGCGTAGGCGATCGCCTCCCGCGCGCCGGCCATGCCGGAAGCCGCGACCTCATACCAGTATTTCTGCTGGTCGGTGCGGGCGGCGAAGGCACGGCCCTGCGACGCCAGATACTGCTCCGCCTCCGGCCCGGTGATGATCTGGATCGCCTGCCAGGCCGCATCCTTGTGCTGGCTGGTCTTGGCGATGCCGAAGCCGGAACCGGCGGTCAGCGTGACGCTGCCGTTCTTGCCGGCCGGAACCGGCGCCAGCCCGATGTGGAACGACACCGATTTGCGCTTGTTGATCAGGCTCCAGGGCCCGTCGAAATACATCGCGACATTGCCGGAGGCGAAACGGCCGCCGATGATCTCGCTGGATTGCTGGCCGCTGGCCGCGATCACCGGCGCCACCTTCTCCTTCGTCACCAGCTCGACATAGGATTGGAACACCTGCTGCACCGCCGGGTCGGTGAAGTTCAGCTCGCCATCGGCGGTCAGGTAATTCTGGCCGTCGGACAGGACGAAGGGCAGCCAGTAATCGACCGAGGTGGCGCCGAAACCGTAATTGCCGTCCCGGGTCAACGCCTTGGCCCCCGCCAGGAAATCCGCCTGGGTCCAGCCCGGCTTCGGCAGGGCGACGCCGTATTTCTCGAACAGATCCTGGTTGTAGAAGACGATGTAGGGCCCGAAATCGTACGGCAGGGCATAGAGCTGGCCGTCGGCGCTCATGCCCTCGATGATCGAATGGTCGAACTGGCCGAGGTCCAGGCCGCTCTTGCCGGCATAGTCGTTCAGCGGCTCGAAGATGGTGGTGAAGTTGGGCAGCCGCAGCGACTGGATGCTGACGATGTCGGCCAACTGGTTCGAGGCGACGAAGGTCGGCAGCTTGGTCCAGTAGTCGCGCCACGACGTGGTGCGCAGCTCGATGGTGATGTCAGGGTGCTGGGCCGTGACCATGTCGGCGACATGCTGCCAGGCCTGGATCTCGGCATCGGTGCCGGCCCACATCTGCCAGGTCAGCGTCACCGGCTCGGCCTGCGCCGACGGAATCGACAGGCAGGCCGCACCGGCGACGGCGAGGCCGAGAACGGTTGTCAGCGTCTTCATGGCGTTTGTCCTCCTGATGCGGCCGCCTTCTGAATGGGCGGCCGCTTTTGATTGGCAGTCCCGCCCCCTTACCCGTCGGTCAGGAAGGGGCCGTTCGATCGCATAAGAAGAGGCATGGTCACGCGCGGGCCTGGGTCTCTTCGCGCCAGACGCGGCCATCGGGGAAGCGATGGGCGTCGAGCGACTCCGGCTTCATGGTGATGCTGTAGCCGGGCGCGGTGGGCGCGACGTAGCAGCCATCGGCCATCCGCACCGGGTCGACGAAATGCTCGTGCAGGTGGTCGACATATTCGATGAAGCGGCCGTCCTTGCGGCCGCTGACCGACACGAAGTCCCACATCGACAGGTGCTGCACGTATTCGCACAGGCCGACGCCGCCGGCATGCGGGCAGACCGGCACGCCGAACTTCGCCGCCATCAGGATGATGGCCAGGTTCTCGTTCACGCCGCCGACCCGCGCCGCGTCGATCTGGCAGAAGCCCATGGCGCTGGCCTGCAGGTACTGTTTGAACATCACCCGGTTGTGCACGTGCTCGCCGGTCGCGACCCGGGTGCCGTAGCGCCGCAGCACCCGGTCGATCGCGGCATGGCCGAGGATGTCGTCCGGGCTCGTCGGCTCCTCCACCCACAGCGGCTTGAAGGGCAGCAGCGCGGTCGACCATTCGATGGCATGGCCGACATCCCAGACCTGGTTGGCATCGACCATGAAGGTCAAATCGTCGCCGATCTCCGCCCGCACCAGGGCAGCGCGGGCGATGTCGGCATCACGGTCGGCGCCGACCTTGATCTTGAACGCCTTGAAGCCCTGGGCCAGCGCCTCGCGCACCAGCCGGCGGATCTTGTCGTCGCTGTAGCCCAGCCAGCCGGCGCTGGTGGTGTAGGCCGGGTAGCCTTCGGCCAGCAGCTGCTCGATCCGCGCCGCCTTGCCTGCTTCCTGCTTGCGCAGCAACTCCACCGCCTCATCAGGCGTCAGGGCGTCGGTGATGTAGCGGAAGTCGATGCAGCGCACCGTCTCTTCCGGCGTCATGTCGGCCAGCAGGCGCCACAGCGGCTTGCCCTCGGCCTTGGCCCAGAGGTCCCAGATCGCGTTCAGCATCGCCGCGGTGGCGAGCTGCATCACGCCCTTTTCCGGCCCGAGCCAGCGCAGCTGGCTGTCGCCGGTCAGCCGGCGGTAGGTCGCGCCCATGTCGCGGGTGAAGTCGGCGAGGTCCTGCCCCAGCACGGCCGGCTTCAGCGCCTCGATCGCCGCGCAGACGATGTCGTTGCCGCGGCCGATGGTGAAGGTCAGGCCATGCCCTTCCAGCCCGCCATCGGTCGACAGGATCACATAGGCGGCGGAATAGTCGGGGTCTGGGTTCATCGCATCCGACCCGTCCAGCCGCCGTGCGGTCGGGAAGCGGACATCCAGGACGCTGATCCGGTCGATCTTCACTCATGTCTCCGTCATGTCGACAAACGGCGCCGCCCCGATCCGGGCTGTGGCGCGATGGGTCTCGATGCCGGGACTATCCGGGTCTCTCGCACATCAGTGCTGGTCCCTCCCCACGATTGGCGGGCCATGATGGCCCCGGCTGGCGGCGTTCCAGCCCCGCTCTTGCGGCGGTTCGTCCCGTCCGACGACAGGCCTTTGCATTAGGAAAGGGTGCGGCTAGGCTGTCAAGTGGTCAGGCCAGTTCAAGTGGGATTTAGACACAGATTTCTGTCGAACCCGCGCCGGCGGGCCCGGTGCCGATTTTGGTCCCTTTTCAGGCAGCAGGGCGCCCATGCCCCTTCAAGCGGTCGTCAATCGCAAGCTCTACATCCAGATCGCCGAGCAGATCACAGCGCTGATCGACTCCGGCGAATTCCGGCCGGGCCGGCAGTTGCCGTCGGAGCGCGACCTGGCGCAGGAGCTGGGCGTCAGCCGCCCGACGGTGCGCGAGGCGCTGATCGCGCTGGAGGTCGCCGGGCTGGTTGAGGTCAGGATCGGCGTCGGCGCCTTCGTGCGCGCCGCGCCGGGGCCCAGCGCCGCCCTGCCCACCCTGGATCATTCGGCGCTGGAGATCATGCAGGCCCGCGCCGTGGTCGAGCCCGAGGTGGCCGCGCTGGCGGCGCAGCACATCACGCCGGAGGGCATCGACGCGCTGGCCGGGATCATCGCGGCGATGCGCTGCGAGACGGCCCGACGGGAATGGTCCCAGGCCTCGGATCGCGGCCTGCATGCGGTGATCGCCGAGCATTGCGGCAACCAGACCCTGCGCGAGATCGTGTCCTCGCTCTGGCGTGGCCGCGAGGAGGGGCTGAGCGAGACCTTCCACCGCCACCTGTCGCACCAGCCGGCGCTGCTGGACCGGATCATGGCCGACCACGAGGCCGTCGCCACGGCGATCCAGGCGCGGGACGCGGGCCAGGCACGGAAGGCCATGGCCGCCCATCTCGACTATGTCCAGAAGCAGATGCTGGCGGTCTGGGACTGATACCAGCGGCGGGAAATAACACCGTCGGCTCCTCAAGACCTGTCATCGCGAGGAGCGAAGCGACGCGGCGATCCAGAGATCGAGCCGCTGGATCGCCACGCCCCTGCGGGGCTCGCGATGACGGGTCTATAAAACGGGCCGTCGGTACCCTCAGCCCGCGACGGCCTTCACCAGCAGACGCTGCGCCGGCTCCAGGCGCGCTGCGAGATCGGCGGGCACGCCCGCCGGGCCCAGCATCTGGGCGACCGGGTGGAAGGCGATCACCACCTGCCCATCCTCGCGCTCGCGCACCAGCACCCGCAGCGGCAGGTCGAGCGCCGCGAGCGGCGATGCCAGCATGATCGGCGTGCCGCCCTTGGCGTGGCCGTAGAGGAGGACCGTCGCCGGCGGCATCGCCAGCCCCGCCTCGCGCGCGCCGGCGGCGTGGTCGATGCGGGCGAACACGGTCAGGCCCGCCTCCGTGATGGCCGTGGCCAGCCGGTCGACCGCCGCCCCGAAGCCCAGGGCCGTGGCGTGCTCGACGACGGCGGATGCAACAGAATCGGTCATGCCTCAGCCTCCTTATCCGTTCACCCCGACCGCACGGCGCAACGCCGCCCGGGCCAGCAGGCGGGTGGAATCGAGCGTCGGCAGCGGCGAATTCCCGTCATCGATAATCAGCGGAATCTCGGTGCAGCCAAGGACCACGGCGTCGCAGCCCCCTTCCTTCATCCGGTCGATGACGCGCTGGAAGATGGCAATGCCTTCGGGGCTGGTCACGCCATAGACCAGTTCGTCCATGATGACCCGGTTGATCCCGTCGCGCTCGGCCGGGCTCGGGCGCTGATACGCCAGCCCCCGGGCGGCGAACTTGTCCGGATAGACCTCGCTGTCGACCAGCCAGCGCGTGCCGGTGATGCCGATCTTGCGGAAGCCGCGCTCGGCCGCCTGGGCGGCGACGACTTCGGC
>NZ_JBYRFX010000985.1:0-2180 GCF_057815775.1 Inquilinus sp. | reverse complement strand
TGGCCGATCGGGGCGATCTCGATTTCTCGGCGCCGGTCGCCCGGTACTGGCCCGAATTCGCCGCCAACGGCAAGGAGAGCATCACCGTCGCCCAGGTGATGAGCCATGCCTCGGGGCTGGCCGGCTGGCATCCGCCGATCGGCGGCGAGGTTCTGCTCGACTGGGAGAGGGCGACCGCCCTGCTCGCCGCCCAGGCGCCGCTGTGGCAGCCGGGGACGGCCTCCGGCTACCACGCCTATTCCTTCGGCTTCCTGGTCGGCGAGGTGGTGCGCCGCATCACCGGCCGGAGCCTCGGCACGGTGTTCCATGAGGAGATCGCGGAGCCGCTGGGCGCGGATTTCCGGATCGGCCTGCCGGCATCGGAAGACCATCGCGTGGCCGACCTGGTGCCGTTCGGGCCGCCGCCCGATATGACCCAGGTGCAGCTCACCGACGTGCAGAAGGCTGCGTTCATCCTGACGGGAACCGACGCGGCGGCCACCCGCACCCGCGCCTGGCGTGGCGCCGAGATCCCGGCCGTCAACGGCCACGGCAATGCCCGCTCGATCGCCGAGATCCACGCCCTGCTCGCCAATGGCGGCGTCGCCAAGGGCAAGCGGATCCTGTCGGAGGCCGGCTGCCGCAAGGCGCTGGAGCAGCGGGTGGCAGGGCCGGACCTGGTCATGAAGGGGATGCAGGTCCGTTTCGGCCTCGGCTTCGCCCTGCCCAGCCCGATCCTGGCGCTGCCGACGCCGAATCCGAACACGCTGTTCTGGGCCGGCGGCGGCGGCTCCTTCGCCCTGATCGACCTGGATGCGCGCACCACCTTCGCCTATGCCATGAACAAGATGCAGCGTGCGCTGGTCGGCGAGGAGCGGTCCTTCCGCATCATCCGGGCGATGTGGCAGGCCCTGGGGGCCTGAGCCGGAGGGATCAGGCCCCCTCGGGCGGCGGGGCCATCGCGGCGGCGTCCATCCACATGATCTCCCAGACATTGCCGTCGGGATCCTCGACGCTGCGGTTGAACATGAAGCCGTGATCCTGCACCGGGTTCGGGTCGGCCCGGCCGCCGGCGGCCGCCGCGCGCGCCAACGTCGTATCCACGGCGTCGCGGCTGTCGACGCTGAGCGCGATCATCGCCTGGCTTTCGCGCCGGGCATCGCCGATCGGCCGCTGGGTGAACTGGCGATAGCGATCATGGGTCAGCAGCATCACACCGATCGCCTCCGAGAACATCAGCGACGTCGCCTGCTCGTCGGAAAACTGCGGGTTCACCGTGCCGCCCAACGCGACGTAGAACGCGGTCGACGCCGCCAGATCGCGCACCGGCAGGTTCACGAAAATCATCTTGCTCATCACGTCCTCCTTCACGAGGGGTTCGGGTTATGGCATTTTGCCTCGATGAAAAGTTAGTAGCCGAAAAGTATCTTGATGGCAAGATACTTTTCATCGAGAGGTTTTCATGGATCGAGCCGACATGGCTATCGAACAATGGGGCCGTGAGCGCCCCGACCTGCCGTTGCTGCCGATGGCGGTTCTCGGCCGCCTGTCCGAGGCGTCCGGACGGGTGACGCGTGACCATCTGAACCCGCTGTTCGCCGCCGCGGGCCTGCAGCCCGGCGAATTCGACGTGCTGGCGACGCTGCGCCGGGCCGGGGCGCCGCACATGCTGTCGCCCACCAGGCTCTATGAGGCCATGATGATCTCTTCGGGTGGGATGACGGCGCGGCTCGACCGGCTCGAACGGGCCGGGCTGATCGCGCGCCACCCCGACCCCAGTGACCGGCGCGGCAAGCTGATCGGGCTCACCGACGCCGGCCGCGCCCTGATCGACGAGACGATCGGCAAGCATGTCGCCAACGAGCAGCGCATCCTCTCGTCGCTGTTGCCGGCCGAGCAGGAGACGCTCAACGCATTGCTCCGCAAGCTGATCGCCGGGCTGTAGCCGCCTCTAAAAGGCTGTTTGGAAATGCGCTGGCGAGAGTCGCATGGCGGTGGTCTCGAGAACCGGCGCGCAGCGGACATGGTCGTCCGTGAGCACCGGAAGCGGAGAAACCGTCGTCAGGCGGCCGCGCCAGGTGCATTACCAAACGGCCTCTAGGGCAGCAGCACCGTCGCGCCGGTGGTCTGCCGCGCTTCCAACCGGCGATGCGCCTCGGCCGCCTCGGCGAGCGGCAGGCGGGCATGGACCGGGATCTTGA
>NZ_JBYRFX010000984.1:0-6355 GCF_057815775.1 Inquilinus sp. | reverse complement strand
TGCGACAGATCCTTCTCGTCGCCGGCGGCTCCACCCATCTCAGTCGCCCTTCCCTTCGGCTAGACGCGCTAGCATGACCTGCTGCCGAAAAAACTGCCGCTTCGGTATCGCCGGCGCACCCACGACCTCCGCGCCGGGGTCGACATCGCGCATCACCCCCGCATTCGCGGCGATCCTTGCCCCCGCACCGATGGTGAGATGGCCCGCGACACCGGCCTTGGCGGCAAGAACGGCGAAATCGCCCAACTTGGTGCTCCCCGCCACGCCTGCCTGCGCGACGATGACCGCACCCCGTCCGACCTGCACGTTGTGCCCGATCTGCACCAGATTATCAATCATCGCCCCGGCCCCGCTCACCGTATCCGGGCCGGCGCCGCGGTCGATGGTCGAATTGGCGCCGACCTCGACATCATCCCCGATCACGACCCGGCCGAGCTGCGGCAGCCGGACATGGCCGGTGGCATCCATGGCGAAGCCGAAACCATCCTGGCCGATGCGCGCGCCGGGATAGATCGTGACCCGGTCGCCGACCAGGCAATGGCTCAGCGACGCACCGGCCCCGATCACGCAAGCGGCACCCAGCACCACGCCGGCGCCGATCACGGCGTTGGGGCCGATGCGGCAGCCGGCGCCGATCTCCGCTCCGGCCTCGACCACCGCGCCGGGGCCGATTTCGGTGCCGTCACCGATCACGGCGGTGGGGTCGACGGCGGCGGTGGCGGCGATGCCGGGGCGCGGGGCCGGCACCGGGAAGAACTGCTGGGCGATCAGCGCATAGCCCTTGTACGGCTTGGGCGTTAGCAGCAGGGCCATGCCGGGCGGCGCCCGGTCGGCCAGGGCCGGCGCGACCACGCAGGCGCCGGCCTGGCTGGCGGCGAAGGCGTCGACATATTTTCGATTGTCGAGAAAGCTGATGTCGTCCGCCCCGGCGGCGTCGAGCGGCCCGACGCTGGCGATCAGACGGGCCGGGTCAACCCCGGGTGCGAGGGTCGCCCCGGCGATCTCGGCCAGGCGGCCGAGCGGAAACGGGCCGGCACTGCGAAAAAACCGCGGATCGGGCATGGACGCAACCTCTGTTCACGGCTTGGGGATGATGACGGCGACCTTGGGCAGCCGCGCATCCAGCCGGGTCTGCGCCTCCTGCGTGACGTCGAGCCGCTGATCGACGAGGACCACCGTGTCGGATGACCGGTTCACCACCAGCTGCGCTTTCCGCTCCTGCGCGATCTCAGCGATGATGTCGCGCAGGGTCTCGCGCACCTGGCGCATCGCGCTGGCTTCCGCCTGGTTCAGGGCCGTGAACCTGGCCTGGACCGCCTGCTGGAAGTCGGTGTAGCGGCGCTCGAAGTCCCGCTTCTTCTGGTCCAGCTGGTCCTTCGGCAGGGTCGCCTGCTCATTGGTCAGGTCGGTCTGCGCCTTGACCAGCTCCTGCGAGAAATCGTCGAACTCCTGCTGCGCCTCACTCCGCGTGTCGTGCAGCTGGTTTTCGATATCCTCCGCCGCCATCGACTGGCGCACGATGAGATCGAAATCGACGACCAGCACGGTCTCCGTCACCACGACCGGCGCCGGCGCCCCCTTCGGCGGTTCCTCGGCCGCCAGCGGCGCGGCGATCAGGAAACAGGCGACCGCGAGGGCGATCCGATGCCGCATCGATCAGAATCTCGAGCCGAAGCTGATGTGGATCTGTTCCTGCTTGTCGTAGCTGCGCTTCATGATGGGATAGGCGTAGTCCAGCCGGATCGGCCCGAAGGGCGATGCCCAGGACACGCCGACGCCGGCCGAGGCGCGCAGGGCGAGTTCGTCAACCACACCATCGCCCTTGTCGCCACTGTCCAGGCCCCACACCGTGCCGAAGTCGCTGAAGGTGTGGCCCTGCAGCGCGAATTCGCTGGGCAGGCCGAGCGGGAAGCTGAGCTCGACCGTGCCGACGGCGAAGTTCTTGCCGCCCAGCGCGTCCTTGTCGTCGGACTTCAAGTCGCGCGGGCCGATACCGGCGGTCTGGAAGCCGCGGAAGGAGTTGCCGCCGAGGAAGTTGCGGTCGTTGATGCGCACATCCTGGCCCAGGCCGATGATGTTGCCGGCCTGGCCGCCGATGTTCAGCACCATGGAGTCGGTGACCGGGTAGTACCAGTCGGCGTTGACCTGAGTCTTGAAGTAGGCGACGTCGCCGCCGAGGCCGGCGACTTCGTTCGACACGCTGAGCGAATAGCCGTCGGTCGGATTGATCCGGCTGTCGAGCCGGTCATAGGTCAGGGTCTGCTGCACCGAGGAGGTCAGCGTATTGCCTTCCTGGTCCTTGATGAACAGCGACGCGTTGTCGTCGATATTGCTGATCTCGCGATAGGCCAAGCGATAGCGCAGGGTCTGCCGCAGGTTCTCGCTCAGCGGATAGCCCAGGCGCAGCGCGAAACCGGTGTTGGTCTCGTCATACGAGCTGTACTGCTGGTTGTCGCGCGTGGTGCGGAAGATGTCGAAGCCGGCCGCCAGGTTGCGGTCGAGGAATGCAGGTTCGGTGAAGCTCAAATCGATCTGCGAGGACACGCCGCTGAGCGAGGTGGACAGCCGCAGATCCTGGCCGCGGCCAAGCAGGTTGCGCTCACGCAGGGTCACGTCGCCCAGGGGGCCGTCGCTGGTGGAGTAACCGACACCGAGCTGCACTTCACCGGTCGACTGTTCGGTCACCGCCGCCTGGATCACCGTCTGGTCCGCCGCGGTGCCCGGGACCGGCTTGATGTCGACCTTGCTGAAGAAGCCGAGGTTGCGGATGTTCGTCTCGGACCGCTTCAGCCGCGACGCGTTGAACGGGTCGCCTTCGGCCAGCTCGAATTCACGCCGGATGACCTCGTCCGCGGTGCGCAGGTTGCCGGTGACATCGATCCGCTCGACGAAGACACGCGGGCCTTCGCCGATTTCGTAGGTGATCGCGATCTGCTTATCTTCGCGACTGCGCTGGACCGAGGGCTGGATGTCGACGAAGGCATATTGCCGGTCACCCAGGAACTGGGTCAGCGCCTGGATCGTGTCCTCGACCGCCTTGCTGGAATACCAGTCGCCCTCGTTGGTGACGAGGACAGCCTTCATCTCGTCCGGCGTGATGCCGGGAAGGGCGCTGTTGATGTCGATCTTACCGAATTTGTAGCGCTCGCCCTCATCCACCGTGAAGGTGATGAAGAAGCCTTCGCCATCCGGCGACAGTTCCGACACGGCTGACACCACGCGGAAATCGGCATAGCCGCGGTTCAGGTAGTAGCGCCGCAGCATTTCCTGGTCGGCGGCCATGCGATCCGGATCATAGGTGTCCGTGGAGGCGAGGATGTTCCACCACTCCGTCTCCTTGGTGATGATCTCGTCGCGCAGGTCGCTGTCACTGAACGCCTTGTTGCCGACGAAGCTGATCCGCTCGATCTTGGCCAGGTCGCCTTCCTTGACCTCGAACACCAGGTTCACGCGGTTCTGGTCGAGCTTGATGATCTTGGGCTCGACCGCAGCGGCGAAACGGCCACCACGGCGGTACAGCTCCTGGATCCGGTTGGCGTCGCTCTGCGCCTGGGTCCGGGTGTAGACCTGCCGGGGACGCTCCTGGATCTCGGCCGTCAGCTTGGTGT
This sequence comes from Inquilinus sp., assembly GCF_057815775.1. NCBI lineage: Bacteria > Pseudomonadati > Pseudomonadota > Alphaproteobacteria > Rhodospirillales > Rhodospirillaceae > Inquilinus > Inquilinus sp. The sequence goes on along the minus strand of NZ_JBYRFX010000984.1, from coordinate 2,747 downwards.
CGTCGAAGCGCTTGTTCCCCTCGAACGCGATCTGATTGATGATCGGGTTCTCGTCGACCGTCACCACCAGGGTCGAGCCCTGGCGCCGGATCGTGACGTTGGAAAACAGCCCGGTGGCAAACAGGCTCTTGACGGATTCGTCCACGCCCCGGTCGGTGTAGTCGTCACCGGGCTTGATCGACATATAGGAGATGACCGTGGCGGCCTCGATCCGCTGCGATCCTTCGACCTTGACGTCGGCGATAGTTCCACCGCGGGTCTGCGCAGGCGCCGCCATGGGCGCCGTTCCAAGGGCGACAGCCGCCACGGCCGCGAGCCAGAGTCTGGAGGTCACGGTCGACATCGGTTCTTACTTTCCCCTCAAACGTACGCGCCGGGTCAGGACACCAAGCCTTTGAAAAAGGCCACGACCTTCAGCTGGACCAGGTCGTTCCAGGCCGCGAACAGCATCAGGGTTAATACCAAAGCGAGACCTAGGCGGAAACCGTATTCTTGGGCGCGAGGCCCGAGCGGCCGGCCACGGATGGCTTCAATCGCATAGAACAGCAGATGGCCGCCATCCAGGATCGGGATCGGCACCAGATTGATCAGCCCGAGATTGATCGACAGGATCGCCATGAACCAGAGCAGCGGCACGATGCCGGCCTGGTAGACCTCGCCGGACATCTGGGCGATGCGGATGGTGCCGCCGAGATCCTCGGCCCCGCGCTGGCCGGTCACGATCTGGCCCAGCGCCTTGCCGATCATCGACACGATCGTCCAGCTTTCGCTGACCGACATCTTCGCCGCCTGGACCACACCATAGGGGCCGACATCCGCGGCAATGCCCAGGCGCCACACGGTGGCGGTGCCGCCATCGACGGTCGGCACCTGCTCCTGCCGCGGCGTGACGTCGATGTTCAGCGCCTGGCCGCCCCGCTCCACCCCGAGCGCGACCGGATGGCCCTCGCCCTTGCGGATGGCGTCGCCGAGTTCGACGAAGCGGTCCACCGATGTGCCGTCGACGCTGGTGATGCGATCACCGGGCTGCAGCCCGGCCTGGGCCGCGGCGCTGTTGGTCGCGACGTCGCCGACCACCGCCGGCGGGAACGGATGGCCACCGACCATGAACAAGCCGAACAGCAGGACGATCGAGAACAGGAAATTGGCGACCGGCCCGGCCACGGCGATCGCCGCGCGCTGGCCGACGCTCTTGTGGTGATGCGACACCTCGCGCTGGTCGACCGTCATGCCATCCAGCACCGCTGTCGCCGGGGTCGAGGCCGCATCGGCATCGCCGAACATCTTCACATAGCCGCCGAGAGGGATGGCGCTGAACTTCCACCGCGTCCCGTGCCGGTCGGTGCGGCCGAACAGCTCGGGCCCGAAGCCGATCGAAAACGTATCCACCCGCACGCCGCAGCGGCGGGCCACCCAGTAGTGGCCGAACTCGTGCACGAAGACGAGAACGGTCAGCACGACCAGGAATGGGATCAGATAGGTGAACAACGTCATCCGCGCGGAACCTTTCGGCCAAGGGCCCTATGTAGGCCCCCGGGCCGTTGAATCAAAGTGTGGCGGCAAATCGCCGGGCCTCGGCGTCGATGGCGAAGACCTCGTCTAGATTCGCCACAGCTTGTGCCGGAATCATGGCAAGGGTTGTCTCGACGATGCGCTCGATATCGAGAAAGCTGATCCGCCCGGCCAGGAAAGCCGCCACGGCGATCTCATTCGCGGCATTCAGGACGGCTGCGGCTGAGCCACCTTGCCGCAGGCATTCGCGGGTCAGGCGCAGCGCCGGGAACCGCTGCGGGTCCGGCGCCTCGAAGTCGAGCCGGGCGATCTGGGTCAGGTCGAGGGTCGCGCAGGGTGTCGCCATCCGCTCCGGCCAGGCCAGGGTGTAGGCGATCGGCACCCGCATATCGGGCACGCCGAGCTGCGCCAGCACCGAGCCGTCGGCATAGTCGACCAGGCTGTGGATCACCGATTGCGGGTGGACCACGATCTCGATCTTGTCTTCCGGCATGGCGAACAGGTGCGAGGCCTCGATCAGCTCGAGCCCCTTGTTCATCAGGGTGGCGCTGTCGACCGAGATCTTGGCGCCCATGCTCCAGGTCGGATGCGCCACGGCCTGGGCCGGCGTCGCCGCCGCCATCTGGTCCCGGCTCCAGCCCCGGAACGGGCCGCCCGAGGCGGTGAGAATCAGCCGCCGCACCGCGGCGCCGGGCTGGAACACCTGGAAGATCGCGTTGTGTTCGCTGTCCACCGGCAGCAGCGTGGCGCCATGGCGCCGCACCTCGGCCATCATCAGGTCGCCGGTGCAGACCAGGCACTCCTTGTTGGCGAAGGCGACCATGGCGCCGCGGCGGATCGCGGTCAGAATCGGCTGCAGCCCGGCGGCCCCGACGATCGCGGCCATCACCCAGTCGGCGGGCCGGGCCGCGGCGGCGACCACCGCCTCGGCACCGCCGGCGACCTCGATGCCGCTGCCGGACAGGGCGGCCTTCAACGCGGGATAGGCCGCGTTATCCGCCACCGCGGCATAGCGCGCCCCGAGCTGGCGGGCGATCTTGGCCAGCCCTTCCGCATCCTGGTTGGCCGTGACCGCCTCGACCTGGAACCGCTCCGGCGTCCGGCTCAGCAGGTCGACGGTGCTGGCCCCGACCGAGCCGGTGGCGCCGAGGATGGTGACCGAGCGCGGATTGTCTGACGACGGGGCGGAGATCATGGGAATGGTACATCCAGGAAAGCGATGAACAGGGCGAAGA
>NZ_JBYRFX010000983.1:0-1658 GCF_057815775.1 Inquilinus sp. | reverse complement strand
GATCATCGGAGTCGTGTGCGGCATGGTCAGACCTGCAGGACGGAGGAGACGAGGAGCTGGGTGTAGGGGTGCTGCGGGTCGTCCAGCACCTGGTCGGTCAGCCCGGTCTCGACCACCCGCCCGTGCCGCATCACCATCAGCCGGTCGGCCAGCAGGCGGGCGACGGCGAGGTCGTGGGTGACCAGCACCACGGCGATGCCGAGCCGGCGCACCAGGCCGCGCATCAGATCGAGCAGCTTGGCCTGGACCGAGACGTCGAGCCCGCCGGTCGGTTCGTCCATGAACACCAGCCGCGGGCTGGTGACCAGGTTGCGGGCGATCTGCAGCCGTTGCTGCATGCCGCCGGAATAGGTCGCCGGCCGGTCGTCGATGCGGCCGAGGTCGAGCTCGACCTTGGCCATCCAGTCCTGCGCCTGGCCGCGGATGCCGCCATAATGCCGGGCGCCGACCGCCATCAGCCTTTCGCCAACATTGGCGCCGGCGCTGACATCCATGCGCAGGCCATCACGCGGGTTCTGGTGGACGAAGCCCCAGTCGGTGCGGGCCAGCATCCGCCGCTCCGGCTCCGACAGCGCGTAGATGTCGATCAACCCGCGGGTGCGGGTGTCGAATTCGACGGTGCCGGCGCTGGGCGGCAGCCGGCCGGAGATGCAGTTCAGCAGCGTGGTCTTGCCCGACCCGCTTTCGCCGACGATGCCCAGCACCTCGCCGGACGACATCTCGAAGCCGACGTCGCGGCAGCCGGTGACGGTGTCGCCGTAGAGCTTGGTCAGCCCGTCGACGCGCAGCAGCACTTCGCTCATGCCCCGTCCCCCGTGCCGGTGGCGTCATGGGCCTGGTCGACAGCGTGGTCATAGGCGGCCAGCGCCTCGCCGCTCATGGCGCCGTGGTGTCCGGCCTCGCGCCGGGTGCGGCAGTAATGGCTGTCGGAGCAGACCATGTGCCCGCCGGCATCGTCGAGCACGACCTCGTCGAGATAGCTGTCATCGGCGCCGCACAGGCCGCAGGCCTCATCCCAATGCTGGATGTCGAAGGGATGGTCCTCGAAATCCAGGCTGACCACCCGGGTGTAGGGCGGGATGGCGTAGATCCGCTTCTCGCGCCCGGCGCCGAACAGCTGCAGCGCCGGGTTCATGTGCATCTTCGGATTGTCGAATTTCGGGATCGGCGATGGCGACATCAGGTACCGGCCATGCACCATCACCGGATAGGAATAGGTGGTGGCGATATGGCCGTAGCGGGCGATGTCCTCGTACAGCCGGACATGCATCAGCCCGTAATCGGCATAGCCATGCATCATCCGGGTCTCGGTCTCGCGCGGCTCCAGCATGCGCAGCGGCTCCGGCTGCGGCACCTGGTAGACCAGGATCTGGCCCTCGACCAGCGGCTGTTCCGGGATGCGGTGCCGGGTCTGGATCACCGTGGCCTCGGGGGTCGCCTCGGTCGTCGCCACCCCGGCGACGCGGGCGAAGAAGCGGCGGATGTTGACGGCGTTGGTGGTGTCGTCGGCGCCCTGGTCGATCACCTTCAGGATGTCGTCCGGGCCGATGATGCTGGCGGTCACCTGGATGCCGCCCGTGCCCCAGCCATAGGGCACCGGCATCTCGCGCCCGCCGAACGGCACCTGGTAGCCGGGAATCGCCACCGCCTTCAGCAAG
>NZ_JBYRFX010000982.1:0-6485 GCF_057815775.1 Inquilinus sp. | reverse complement strand
GTAATAGGCCCAGTCCGTCCCGGCGCCGCCATTGAGCACGTCGGCGCCATTGCCGCCGACCAGCCGGTCGTTGCCGTCGCCGCCATTCAGCGTGTCGGCGCCTTCGTTGCCGTAGAGCCCGTCGGCCCCGGCCCCGCCGTTCAGCGCGTCGTTGCCGTTGCCGCCCTGCAGCAGGTCGTCGCCATCGCCGCCGTTGAGGGTGTCGTTGCCGTCATTGCCGAACAGGTTGTTGGCACCGGCGTCGCCGGTCAGCGTGTCGTTGAAGGCCGTGCCCCACAGGTTCTCGATGCTGACATAGGTGTCGCCCGCAGCCTCGCCGGTGTTCTGCGAGGAATCCGCCAGGTTCGCCACCACGCCGGCCGTCGCCTCGTGGTAATAGGCCCAGTCCGACCCGGCGCCGCCGTTGAGCACATCGCTGCCCAGGCCGCCGACCAGCTTGTCGTCGCCCGCGCCGCCGAGCAGTGTGTCGTTGCCGTCCTTGCCGTACAGCACGTCTGCGCCGGCGCCGGCATCGAACGTGTTCGCGCCAGCCGACCCGGTGAACCGGTCGTCGAAGGCCGAGCCGGTCACATTCTCGATGTTCGACAGCAGATCGCCCTGGGCATCGCCGCCGATGCCGGTGCCGAGCACCAGGTCGATCGTCACGCCCGCTGCCGAGCCCTGATAATCCGCCGTGTCGATGCCGTTGCCGCCGTCGAGATTGTCGGCGCCGGCGCCACCGTGCAGGACGTCATTGCCGTCGAAGCCTTTCAACGTGTCGGCCACCGTCGACCCGCCGATGGTGTCGTTGCCCGAGAACATCGTGGCCAGCACCGTCAACTCCGAGCCGCCACCGAGCAGGATGCCGGCAACATCGGCCAGCGGCACGCTGAGCCCGGTGGCGGTGAAGACCGGCAGGAGCTTGGTATAGGTCAGGTCGGTCAGGGTACCGCTGAAGGTGGACGGGAAGGTGAAGCCCATGCCGGTGCCGCTGAAGGTGAGGTTGCCGGCGTCGAGGAAGAAGACGGTGCCGTTCGTCGGGGTGATGATCGGGAAGCCGAGGAGGCCTGCGGCCGCGACGGTGGAGAAGATCGAGCCGAACTGGATGCCGTCACCGATCCCGTCGTTGTTGGTGTCCAGGCCGGTGCTGTTGAGGACGGAGAATGTCGCCACTGAAATGCTCCCTGTTGATCCCGATCCCGGTGCGGCATGGACAGCCGTCTTTCGATCGGGTGAAGAGCCGGCGCCATGCGGTAGGAAACGCCGGCTGGATGCACGAATGGGCTTCGGCGCGAGAAAGTGATTCGCCGAATACGTATAAATTTCTATGGAATAGAATAGTATGTATCCGCGGCGAAGGCGAGCGGAATGAATTCCCGCTCGCCGGTGCCGGGCGGGGCTACCGTCCGGCGACCGTCAGGCCGTCGATCCGCACCGTCGGCGCATCCATGCCGTGGCGGTGGACCAGGTCGTTGGCCGGCACCAGCGCCCGGTACATGTCCTTCAGGTTGCCGGCGATGGTGACCTCGTTGACCGGATAGGTGATCCGGCCGTGCTCGATCCAGAAGCCGCTGGCGCCGCGGCTGTAATCGCCGGTGACGCCGTTGACCGAGGATCCCATCAGCCCGGTGACGTAGAATCCGTCGGCGATGTCGGACATCAGCTCGTCCGGCGTGACGTGGCCGGCCGCCAAGTACAGGTTGGTCGGGGCAGCGCCCGGCGGGCCGCTGGTGCCGCGCACCGCATGGCCGGTCGGGTCCAGGCCCAGCTGCCGGGCCGACCGCAAATCGAGCAGCCAGGTGGTCAGCCGGCCGTCGTCGATCAGGGCGCGGCGGCGATTGGCGACGCCTTCGCTATCGCAGGGGCGGGACCGCAGGCCGCGGCGGATATGCGGGTCGTCGATCACCTCGATGCCGGGGGCGAAAATCGCCTCGCCCATCTTTTCCTTCAGGAAGCTGGTGCCGCGGGCGATGGCGCCACCGTTGATGGCGCCGACCAGATGGCCCAGCAGGCTGCGCGAAACCCGCGGATCGTAGATCACCGGCACACGGGCAGTGGCCGCCTTCTGGGCGCCGAGACGGGCGACGGTGCGCTCGCCGGCGCTGCGGCCGACCGCATCGGGCGCATCCATGTCCTCGGCGTGCACGGCGCTGGTGTGGTCGTAATCGGTCTCCATCGCCGCGCCGATGCCGGCGATGGCGGAGACGGAGATGCCGCTGCCGGTGGAGCCGGTGACACGGGAGAAGCCGTTGCTGGCGACCATCGCCGCCATGCTGCGGCCGAAACTGGCGCTGGCCCCTTCGGAATTGGTCACGCCCTTGACCGCCAGCGCCGCCTCCTCGGCCGCGCGGGCGCGGTCGGACAGGGTCTCGGTCGACGGCTCGACCGCGTCGATCAGGTCGAGCTCCGGCAGGCTGGTCGCCAGCTGCGACGGGTCGGCGAGGCCGCAGAACGGGTCTTCCGGCACCACCCTGGCCATGGCCACGGCGCGCTCGACGATCTCGTCCAGCGCCGCCGTCTTGCGGTCGGAGGACGAGACGATCGCCATGCGCTTGCCGACGAAGACCCGCAGGCCAAGGTCGCCGCCTTCGGAGCGCTCGACATGCTCGAGCTTGCCGAGGCGGTAGCTGATCGAGATCGAGGTGCTGTCGTACAGCACGGCATCGGCGGCATCGGCACCGGCCCGCCGGGCCTTGTCGATCAGGCCGGACAGCAGGTCGAGGGTATCGTCGCGCGGCTCGGGCATCGGGCGGTCCGTCGGTTCCAGGGACATCCCTGTCATGTAGCGATGCCGCCCCCGCCGCGGCAAGGCCCCCCACGGCCAAGGCCGGCGGCATTCCGCTTCGTCTCCACGATCAGGACGCGCATCCTGAAGCGGCGAATCGTCGGATCGGAGGGACGCGTGATCGGGAAACGGATCGGGGGCGCGCTGGTGCTGGCCGCAGCCTGGCTGCTGGCCGCGGGGCCGGCCGGGGCCGCGGGCGAGGACCCCGCCTGGAGCCAGGTGCGCGAGGGGTCGCAGGGCGCGCCGCAGCCGATCGGCGGCTATTCCAACGGCTGCATCGCCGGCGCGGTGCAACTGGCGCCGGAAGGGCCCGGCTACCAGATCATCCGGCTTAGCCGCAACCGCAACTGGGGCCATCCCGACCTGATCGCCACGCTGCAGGACCTCGCCCGCCGGGCCGCCGCGGCCGGGCTGCCGCCGCTGCTGATCGCCGATATGGGCCAGCCGCGCGGCGGGCCGATCACCGACCATGCGGCGCATGAGATCGGGCTGGATGCCGACATCTGGCTGCGCCTCGACCTGCCGGCGCTGTCGCGGGAGCAGCGCGAGACGCTGAAGCCGGAATACATCACCGGCCCCTGGACCGACCACATCCCGCCCGGCGCCCTGTCGGCGCAGCAGGCCGAGCTGATCCGGCTGGCGGCGACCGAGCCGCGGACGGAGCGGATCTTCATCCATCCGGCGATCAAGCGCGAACTCTGCGCCATGTCCTGGGACGACCGGTCCTGGCTCAGCAAGGTGCGGCCCTGGACCGGCCACAACGAACACCTGCACATCCGCATCGGCTGCCCGTCCGGCAGCCCGCTGTGCAAAGAACAGGCGCCGACGGCGGCCGGCGATGGCTGCGGCGCCGATTTGATGTCCTGGTTCCCGATGCGCCCGCCGGTGCCGAAGAAGGGGGGCAAGCCCTATGTGCCGCCGCCGATGCCTGCCGCGTGCCGGGCGGTGCTGACGGCACCCTAGGTCTGCGGCGCCAAAGCCCAGGGCGGGTTCCCGCCGAAGCGCTCGGCGAAGAAATCGACGAAGGCCCGGACTGCGGCGGACAGGTGGTGCCCGGGCGGGAACACCACATGGACCCACCGGTCCTCCGGGCGATGCCGGCCGAGAACCTCTACCAGCCGGCCGGCGGCGATGTCCTGGGCCACCATGAAGTCCGGCAGCTGGGCCAGCCCGTGCCCGGCGAGCGCGAATTGGCGCAGAACCTCGCCGTTGTTGGACCGGTAGGGGCTGTCGCCGAGGCGGACCGCCGTCGACGACGCCCCGTCGTCGAGCCGGAGGGCCCAGCCCCGGCCGGCCCATTGGTAGTCGTATTGCAGGCAGGCGTGGTGCAGCAGCGCCTCGGGGGAGGCGGGGACGCCGTGGTCGGCCAGATAGGCGGGCGCGGCGCAGACCAGGACCGAGATCGGCGCCAGCTTGCGCGCCACCAGGCTGGAATCCGGCAGCTTGCCGATGCGCAGGGCGGCATCGAACCGGCCCTCGACCAGGTCGATCACCTTGTCGTCGCAGGAGATCTCCAGCCTGATCCGGGGATGGCGCGCCGCGAAATCGGGCAGGGCGCTGGCGAAGTGGAGTTCGCCGAAATGGGCCGGCGCCGCGACGCGCAACAGCCCGGCCGGCTCGTCCTGGCTGGTCGACGCCATCCGTTCGGCCGCCGCCAGGTCGGCCAGGACACGGCACGAGTGCTCGTAGAAGGCCGCGCCGATGTCGGTCAGTGCCATGCGTCGCGTCGTGCGCTGCAGCAGCCGGACGCCGAGCCGCGCCTCCAGGTCCTGGATGTGCTTCGACACCATCGCCGGCGACAGGCGCAGCGACCGCGCGGCGGCGGCGAAGCCGCCTTCGTCGACGACGCGGTGAAAGGCCTGGAGACTCGCGAACCTGTCCATGCCGCGATCTTCGATTATTCAATCCTGGTGTTCAATCCATACAGGAGACAGCCCATTCCCCGGCCGTCCGCGACGCGGCAGGTTCAGCCTGAAAGCCGCCTTCGTCGGGCACATCCGGACGAAATGGCTGCCTTGTGGGAGGAACCGGAATGCGCAGGATTTTCGCAGCGGCGATCGCGATCGGCCTCGGCGCGTCGGCGGCGGCCATCGCCGGCCCGGCGCCTGTCTATCCGCAGATCGTGCAGACCGACCACGCCACGCCGGCCACGGCCCGGCTGCTGGAGGCGTTCTTCACCGCCAAGAGCCGGCACGACGTGGCGAAAACCATGAGCTTCTTCTCGCCCGACCTTGCCACCTACACCGACGCCACCCTGGGCTGGCCGCTGGACTATGCGGCGGTCAAGGGCCTGTTCGAGACCTACATGCCGAAATGGCCGGCCACCGGCCTGTCCTACCCGGTGCGCATCCTCGGCGGCCCGAACAGTGTGCTGGTCGAATTCATCGACACCAAGGAGCTGTTCGGCGGTGAGCTGCGTCTGTTCGGCGCGATCGACATCAAGGACGGCAAGGTCATCCGCTGGGTCGATTACTGGGATGCCAGTGCGTTCGACCCCGCCGGCTACCAGCAGATGCGCACGGCGGATGACAAATTCCCGACCGACTTCAAGGAACAGGCGGTGGGCGAAAACGCATCGCCGGCGATCCGGACGGTCTCGACGGCGCTGCAGGACGCGTTTTCCAAGGGCGATGCGAAGGCCGCTGCCGCCCTGTTCAGCTTTGAGGCCGTATTCGAGGATCGGGCGCTGCACAGCCAGATCGTCGGCCAGGCGGCGATCGAACGCTACCTCGCCCGCGCCCTGCCGACGGCACCGTTCGGTAGCGCCTCCCGGCTTCGCCATGTCGTTGGCGGCGACCGGGGCGGCGGTTTCGAATGGGTCGCAGGGCCGGCATCGAACCGGATCGCCGGTGCCGCTGCCATCGAACTCGACGGCGCCGGCCGGATTACCCGCTTCAGCACCGTCTATGACGGCCGGTTGCTGCCGATTGCCGCACGCAAGGACCTCGCGGTGCTGTCGATCGAACCATAGGCGTGGCAATCACCATCGTTGCCGGCAGGAGATGGGCCGGCAGGAGATGGGCCGGCAGGAGGACAAATGAGCGAACCCGTCGTCACCGCGGCCGAACTGGTCGACATCAGCAAGTCCCGCGGCTTTCTCGCCAAGCAGCTCTACGTGATCTTCACCACCCCGGTGGACGGGATCGGCCCGGTCATGGCCAACCTGCAGACCCATCTCGACTACCAGGAAGCGCTGGAGCAGCGTGGCATCATGTTCGCCGCCGGGCCGCTTTGGACGGATGACGAACAGCGCTGGGACGGCGAGGGCATGGTGGTGGTGCGCGCGGACTCGCTCGCGGCGGCGCAGGAGATTGCGGCCATGGACCCGATGCACGTCGCCGGCGCGCGGCGTTATCGGGTCCGGCCATGGCTGGTGAATGAAGGCACCATCACCGTCCGGCTCGACTTCGCGACCGGCCGATTCCAACTGACCTGAGGCAGCAATGCTGTACATCCGCCTGTGCTACGACAAACCCGGCCAGTCCGAACTGCGCGAGGAGAAGCGCGCCGAGCACCGGGCCTATCTCAAGTCGCAGCCGCTCCGGCTGCTGGTGGCCGGCCCGCTCTGCGTCGACGACACCCATGACACCAACATCGCCAGCTTCATGATCGTGGAAGCGGACAGCCGCGAGGCCGTGGTGGAGATGCATGACGGCGACCCGTTCACCAAGGCCGGCGTCTTCGGCGAGGTGCACATCCATCGCTGGGACAAGCATATCGG
>NZ_JBYRFX010000981.1:0-5819 GCF_057815775.1 Inquilinus sp. | reverse complement strand
GACCCTCGGCCCGGGGTACAAGGCGGCGGTGGAGCAGCTCGGCGCCACGGGGCCGCTGGTCATCGGCGGCAAGTCGATGGGCGGGCGCGTGGCCTCGATGATCGCCGACGAGCTGTACGTCACCGGCCACACCACCGGGCTGCTGTGCCTCGGCTATCCCTTCCACCCGCCGGAAAAGCCGGCGCAACTTCGCACCGCCCATCTCGCCGGCCTGGCGACGCCGGCGCTGATCTGCCAGGGCACGCGCGACCCGTTCGGGACGCGGGACGTGGTGGCCGGCTACACGCTGTCCAGCCGGATCGAGCTGCTCTGGCTCGAGGATGGCGACCATGATCTGAAGCCGCGCAAGAGCGTCTCGGGCTTCACCGCGGCCGACCATCTGCGGACGGTCGGCGCCGGGGTTACAGCCTGGGTGGAGCGGATCACCGGCTGATCGTCAATGCGCCGCGCCGCCACCACCGCCGGCCTTCACCGCCGGGAACAGCAGGGCGAGGGGGGCAACGCAGAAGGCCAGGATGGCGCAGACCACGAACACGTCGGTGTAGGCCAGCAGCTGGGATTGGCCGATCAGCTGCTGGTACAGGTGGCCGATGGCGCTCTGCTGCGCCGCGGCGTGCGGCACGCCGGTCGCCTCGATCGTCCGGGTGACGGCCGCGACCGTGTCGAGATAGGGCTGCGATGTCGCGGTCTGGTGCTCACCCAGATAAGCCATGCGCACCTGGCTGCGCGTGGTCAGCAGCGCGGTTGACAGCGAGATGCCGATCGAGCCGGCGATGTTGCGGATCATGGTGAACAGCGCCGCGGCGTCGCCGTTCAGGTTGCGCTGCAAGGTCAGGTAGGTGACCGACGAGATCGGCACGAACAGGAAGCCCAGCCCTGCGGTCTGGAACACCCGCATCTTCACCAGCGACCAGAAGTCGAGGTCCGGGGTCAGATGGGCCGAATACAGGAAGGCGACGCCCAGGAAGGCATAGCCGAACATGATGATGAAGCGCGTCTGCACCCGCGGCATGATGCGGCCGACGACGATGATCAGCACGATCAGCGCCAGCGCCCCGGGCACCAGGAATTCGCCCGCCAGCGTCGCGGTGTAGCCGAATTGCAGTTCCGACAGCTGCGGCAGCAGGACGGAGCTGGAGTAGAGCACGATTGCCATGGCGAAGATCAGGATGCAGCCGACGGCGAAGTTGCGGTCCGCCAGCACCCGCAGATTGACGATCGGATGTTTGGCGCGCAGCAGCCAGACCACGGCCCCGCCGATGCCGATGACGGCGAAGACGGCCAGCAGCCCGATGAAGGGCGAGGTGAACCAGTCGGCATCCTCACCACGGTCGAGCATGATCTGGAAGGTGCCCAGGCCCAGGATGATCAGGCCGAGGCCGATGAAATCGAACGGACCCTTGTTGCTCTTCTGCTCCCGCGTCGCCGGCGGGTCGCGCACCAGCGCCGTCACCGCCATGAAGGCGATGATGCCGACCGGGATGTTGATCAGGAAGATCCAGCGCCAGCTGTAATTGTCGGTGATCCAGCCGCCCAGGGCAGGCCCCAGCACCGGCGCCACCACGGTGGCCAGCGCGGTCACGGCGAAGGCCTGGGCGCGTTTCTCCGGCGGGAAGGTGTCGAGGATGATGGATTGCTGGGTCGGCTGCAGCCCGCCGCCGAAGAAGCCCTGCAGCAGCCGGAACACGATGATCTGGCCCAGGCTCTCCGACATGCCGCACAGGAACGAGCACACGGTGAACATGGCGATGCAGATCAGGAAATAGCGCTTGCGTCCCAAGAGCCGGGTCAGCGAACCGGAGATGGTCAGCACGATGCCGTTGGAGACGAGGTAGGAGGTCAGCGTCCAGGTGCTCTCGTCGGTGCTGGCCGACATGGCGCCGGCGATGTGCGGCAGCGCGACGTTGACGATGGTGGTGTCCAGCACCTCCATGAAGGCGGCGAGGGTGACGACGATGGCGATCAGCCAGGGATTGACGGCCGGCCGAGCTGCCGCCGCCCCGTCGGCCGCGGCGGTCATTGCAGGTTCACCGTGGGGTCGACCGAGGCGCCGAGCGGCAGCGGCAGGGCGGGGTCGAGCCCGCTGTCGATCGTGATCTTCACGGGAATCCGCTGCACGATCTTGACGTAGTTGCCGGTGGCGTTCTCGGCCGGGAAGGCACTGAAGCGCGAACCGGTGCCGAGCTGGATGCTATCGATGTGGCCGTGCAGCCGCAGGTCGCCATAGGCGTCGACCCGGATGTCGACCTTCTGGCCGGCCCGCATCCGGTCGATCTGGTTCTCCTTGAAGTTCGCCGTGATCCAAACGTCAGGCGTGACCAGCGAGAACAGCGACTGGCCGGCCTGGACATAGCTGCCGAGCTGGACGTTGCGCAGCGTCACCCAGCCATCCTGCGGCGCCCGAACCTCGGTGTAGGACAGGTTGAGCTCCGCGGTCGCGAGCTGGGCCTGGGCCTGCTGCACCCCGGCCGCGGCCTGGTCGACCTGTGCCTGGGCCTGGGCGATCGTCTCGTCCACCAGGCCGGAGATGTCGACCTGGGCCTGGTTGTTGGCCAGGGTCGCCTCGGTGGTGCCGAGCTGGGCGAGGGCCTGGTCCTTGGATTGCTGGCTGGTTGCCTTCAGGTCCAGCGTGGCCTGGCGGCGATTGTCGATCGCGGCGAGATCCCGGTTCGCCGTCGCCAGGGCGACCTGCGCCTTGGCCTGGACCAGTTTGGCCGGGGCGGTGACCTTGGTCATCTCGAGGTTGACCTGGGCGTTCTCCAGCTGCGCCTGGGCGCTGGCCAACTGCGCCTTGGCCTGGTCGCGCGAAGCGACATAGTCGCGCGGATCGATCCGGATCAGCAGGTCGCCGGCCTTGACCCGCTGGTTGTCGGTGATGGCGAGGGTCTGGACATAGCCGGCGACCTTGGGCGCGATGGCGACGACGTTGCCGTCGACCTGGGCGTCGTCCGTCGTCTCCGTGGCGCGGCCGCCGAAATAGTACCAGCCGGCCCCGCCCAGCAGGATGCAGGCCAGGATGGCCCAGAGGATGAGCGACCTCGCACCGGATTTGCGGCGGGCCGGTGCCTCGGGGGCGGCGGGCTTTTGCCCGCTGTCGGGCTTCGGCTGCTCGTCAGCCTCGATGTATCCGGTATCCATCTGTCGACCCTTTGGATTGGCGGCGCCAACTCTCTGCTCCCGCCTATATCGGCAGTCAAATTCAAATTTAAAATTGTTTTTTTGTCAGGGGGTCGCTAGATCGTTGGAATGACTGCCAGCCGACACCAAGCCCGACCCGTCCGAGAAAAGCCCAGCGCGGGCGACCGGTCGCGCGAACACCTGCTGGAGGTCGCCGGCGAGGTCTTCGCCGAAGAGGGCTACGGCCGGGCCACCAGCAAGGAAATCTGCGAGCGCGCCGGCATGAATGCGGCCGCGGTCAACTATCATTTCGGCGGCATCGATGCGCTGTACGGGGCGCTGTTGGTGCGGGCGCACCGCCACTTCATGACGCTCGAGGCGCTGCGCGAGATCGACGAGAGCGACCTCGGCCCGCAGGACAAGCTGCGCGCCTACCTCATGCCGCTCGTCCAGCGGCTGGCGCAGCTGTCCGCCAAGTCATGGGAGCTGCGCCTGCTCAGCCGCGAGATCGTCTCGCCCTCGCCGCTGCGGGAGGCCTTCTTCGGCAGCGAGATCCGGCCGAAGCTGGAAATCATGCGCGGCATCGTGGCACAGCTGATCGGCGCCCGGCCGGAAGAGGCGGTGGTCGGGCGGGCGATCCTGACCGTGGTGGCGCCATGCCTGCTGCTGGCCCTGGCCAACCGGACGATGCTGCAGGACGTGCTGCCGAGCCTGGCCGACCCGGCATCCGAGATCGGGCCCCTGATCGACCACTATCAGCGCTTCATCCTGGCCGGCCTGGAAGCGGTGGCCGTCCACCATCGGTCGCAACAGGGCTGACGGTTCCGCTCGCCCAGGCGAACAGCTCCAGCGGTTCGTCGAAGCCCTTCAGCGGGTGAAGGCCGATGCTGCGGCTGCCCGGCCGGTCCAGCAGCGCATTGAAGCGCGGCGACATCAGCAGCGGCTGGCCGGTGGTTGCGCAGGCCGTCTGGATCCGGCTGACCAGGTTGACGTCGCGGCCGATCACCGTGAAGTCCAGCCGCCCGCCCGAACCGATATTGCCATAGGCGACCGTGCCGTGATGCAGCGCCACCCCGGCGCTCAGCGGCGTGCCGGCCTGCGAGACGGAGTGGATCCGCGCCAGGGCCTCGCTCGCCGCCTCGAAGGCCGCGGCGCAGCTGGCCGCCGCCCCGTCCTCATGGTGGAAGAAGGCCAGCACGGCGTCGCCCATGAACTTCATGACCTCGCCGCCATGCGCCGTGATGCCCGGCACCACCTGGTCGAAATACAGGTTCAGCCGGTCCAGCATCTGCTCCTGCGGCAGCCGGTTCGACAGCACGGTGAAATCGCGCAGATCGCACAGCAGCAGCGCGGCATCGAGCGTCTCGACATCGCCGCGCCGGATATGCCCGTCCAGGATGCGGCGGCCGCTGATGCGGCCGACATAGGTGTCCAGCAGCGTGGCCTCGGCCAGGCGCAGCAGGCGGATCTCGCAGGCGCTGCGCAGCGCCGGGATGAGGCGCCGGATCAGCGCCAGCCCCTCCGGGCCGAAGCCTTCCGGCCGCCGGGTGGCGAAGCAGACACAGCTGGCCGGGGTCTGGCCCATCACCAGCGGCACGATCTCCACCACCGCAAGGCCGCGGTCGCGGAAGAAGTCCAGCTGTTCCATCCGCACCATCTCGTCTGGTGTGGACAGGGTCAGCCAGAGCCGGTCCCGGGTGGTCCGCCGGAGAGGATTGGACTCATAGTCCGGCAGGCGCTCGACCGAGATGTCGCGGTCCTGCATCGCCACCGGCTCGCCCTCGCTCCAGGCGACGGTGCGGGCCAGGATCTCTGGATGCAGCGTGCGCAGATGCAGGCTCAGCCGGTCGATCGGCAGGCCCAGCCCCCGCAGCCGGCGGCCCAGCACGGCCAGCACCTCTCCGTCCGGCGCATCGTGGCATTCGTCGCCCGACAGCCATTCGATCAGGCCGGGCACGCCGGATGCGTCGGGCAGCCCCGGCTCAGGGGTGGGGTAGGTCATCGTCATTCCTCACGCGGCCGTGTCCCGGCCGATTCATGC
Organism: Inquilinus sp.; assembly: GCF_057815775.1. Taxonomy (NCBI): domain Bacteria; kingdom Pseudomonadati; phylum Pseudomonadota; class Alphaproteobacteria; order Rhodospirillales; family Rhodospirillaceae; genus Inquilinus; species Inquilinus sp. The sequence continues at coordinate 661 of NZ_JBYRFX010000981.1, read as the reverse complement.
GCGGCCATTATCCGCCGTTTGACCTGTCGATGGCGAGATCCGGCCGGGTGGGCTGGCTGCAACCCTGGAAAGCTGTTTCTATCGGGCGGCATGGTCGCGGCGACGCCCCGTGTGCCGTGCCCATCGCCGCCCGGCCCTGAACAGGTTTTCCCGGAGTGCCCGCCATGACCAGATCCCGCTTTCTGCTGTGCCTGATGCTTCTGGTCTTCGGCGGCGGCACGGCCCGGGCCGCGGACGGCTCCCCGGAAGCCTTCCTGACGGCGATCTACAAGCATTATGTCGGCAAGGCCGGACAGACGGGCCTGCCGCTCGACAGCGATGCCGACATCCGCCGCTACTTCGAACCGTCCCTGGCAAGCCTGATGATCGCAGATCGCAAGGCGGCAGCCCCGGGCGATGAGCCGCCGACCCTCGACGGCGACCCCTTCGTCGGCGCCCAGGATTGGGAGATCAAGGACCTGCACGTGGCCGTGGCCGAGGCGGGCACCGATCGGGCCGTGGGCACGGTTGCCTATAAGAGCTTCGACGCGCCGGTCACGATCACGGTCGATCTCGTCCGCACCGCTCATGGCTGGCGGATCGGCGACGTGCATTGGCTCGACGGCACGCTGCGCGGGCTGCTGACGGCAAAATAGGTGCCGGACCGCCGGCTCGGCAGAGT
>NZ_JBYRFX010000980.1:0-1654 GCF_057815775.1 Inquilinus sp. | reverse complement strand
GGAGCGGCTGGGTCTGGAGCGGCAGATCAAGGAGGAACAGGACAAGCAGGCACTGGCTGCCCGCATCCAGGAAACCTCGACCGGCGGCATGGCGGCCGTGAACCGCGAGCTGGAGCTGTCGGTGAAGCTGCTCGGCGAAGGCCGGATCAGCCAGGCGCAGTTCAGCGCGGAGGCCGGTCGTATCTCAACCGAGGGGTTCGAGGCGTATCGGAAGGCCGTCAAGGACGGCAACACCGAGCTGGCCGCCAGCGTCAAAGCGCAAATCGAGGCCCAGTCCAAGATTGCGTGGGGCGCGCTGCAGGCCAAGGCCGCGCTGAACGATGTCATCAGCCGGGCGCTGGACGCCATGATCTCGCTGACCGCTGCGGGATCGCAGGCCGGCGGTATCCTCGGCTGGGTCGCCGGGATGGCGAATGGCGTGCTGACCCAGGCCAAGGCCGGCCAGGCGGCGCCGGAGGCCGTGCCGAGCTGGGGCGACTACTGGAAGGGCGTCCAGGGCGATTGGTCCAATTGGAACAAGGGCCACGGCGGCACCGGTGCCGGCCGGACCAAGGAATCCGAGTTCGGCAAGGAGTCGAAGCGGATCAAGGACCAGATCCGCGACATGCAGGTCCAGGCCGACACGCTCGGCCTGTCGTCGGAGGCGGCGGCCCGCCTGACAGTCCAACGCCGGCTGCTGACCGCGGCCGACCAAGATGGCCGCAAGACCACGGACGAACTGACGGCCAAGATCAACGAGCAGGCAGATGCCTACGCGAAGGCGTCGGAGGCCCAGCGCCAGGCGCAGATTGCGCAGCGGCAGCGCGAGACGCTGTCCGGCAACACGGTCTCCCTGATCGGCTCGACGGCGCGGCCGGCGGAGGCGCGGGGTCGCGAGCTGGCCGACCTGTCGCGGACGTCTCAGCTGATCCAGGCCGGCGACCCGACGATGTTGGACCAGCTCGCCGAGTCCGGCTACTCGGTGGCCGATGCGCTGGAAGCAATCCGCCGCCGATCGCTGGAGCTGAACAACCCCGGCGTGGCCGGCTTTCTGGACGGCTTCAAGTCCTCGTTCCGCGACCTGGCCCCGTCGGTGATCAAGAGCAGCGGCGATATAGGCAGCGCCCTCAGCAGCTTCGCCGACAGCCTGGCGGACCTGGCGCTCGACAAATTCGTGTTCGAGCCGCTAGGCGAGGCTGCCGACGGCCTGTTCGACAGCATCGCGCGCGGCGCCGGTCTGGGCGCGCCTGCTAATGATAACGGGGCCAAGGGTGCGGCCAATGACAACAGCGTCGGCGGCTCCCTCGGCCGGCTCATCGGTCTTGGCGGCGACCAGGCGGACAGCACGGTCGGCAGCGCGAACATCCAGGTCGGCAGCGCCAGGATTTCGGTTGCCGGCGCCGCCGGCGGACTGACGGGCGGTGTCGGTGCCGATCCCATCGGCGACCTGATCCGCGCCAACTCGACCACCGTCGAGGCCGCCGACACGTTCAACCAGGGCTTCGGCACGGCGTTGCAGGGCATCAGCAACGGCGTCTCCCAGCAGGGTGGCGGATTCCTGTCGGGCTTCGGCGGGGCACTTGGCAGCATCATCAACGGCTTTGGCAGCCTGTTCAGCGGCGATGCCGGATCGGGCGCGCAGGGCATCCTCAGCGGGATCGTCTCGCTGGTGCCG
>NZ_JBYRFX010000979.1:0-2101 GCF_057815775.1 Inquilinus sp. | reverse complement strand
CAGCATCACCGAGCTGCCGTTGATGTGCAGGTGGATGTGCATGGTCCGCCCCTGCTCGTCCGGCGGCACGGCGGCCACCTCCTGGCCGGCGAAGGCGCGCTGGTAGAAGGCCGAGGCCTTGGCGGCGCCGTCCACCTGGAGATAGACGACCACGCCGCCGAGGGTCTGCGGCTTGGTGGTCTGGTCGGCTGAATCGGTCATCTCGGCGTCTCCCGTTGGGGTGTGCGATGGGTTGCGAACCGCCGGCACCTGCCGGCGTCCGTCCCAAGGACGGACGCGACGGCGCCGTTCCGACAATCCTAGCGGAAAATTCCTGCGGCTTTGTGACCCGGCATATGGCGGCTGGGTTTCGCCGAGCCGGGACGGTCCAGTCTGCAAAAACAGGCTTGGCGGCGCCGGCCCGTTCGGCCCCACTGGTCGCAGCGCGACCAGCGCCTTCCCGGCCGAACCCGCAGTGGAGTCCACCCCATGACCCGATTCGTCCTCGTCCACGGTGCCTGGCACGGCAGCTGGTGCTGGGCCCGCCTGCGCCGCCTGCTGGCCGCCCAGGGCCACGAGGTCTTCACCCCGACCCTGACTGGCCTGGGCGAACGCTCGCACCTGCTCAGCCGCGACATAGATCTGGAGACGCATGTCGCCGACGTGACCAACCTGCTGGCCTGGGAGGATCTGCGCGACATCGTCCTGGTCGGGCATTCCTATGGCGGCGCGGTCGTGCGCCATGCCGCCGACCGGATGGCGGACCGCATCCGCTCGCTGGTCTATCTCGACGCCTTCGTCCCCGAAGACGGCAAGACGGTGCATGACTATCTGCCCCAAGGCGGCGCGGCGGACCGCGAACAGGCGGCGCGCGACGGCGAGGGCTGGAAGGTGTCGCCGATCCCGGCCGCGGTCTTCGCGGTCAATGACGCGGATGCCGCCTGGGTCGACCGGCAATGCACGCCGCAGCCGCTGGCGACCTTCACCACGCCGGCCCGGCTGACCGGCGCCTGCGACGGCATCGCCGAGATCGGCTATATCCTGGCCACCGGCTTCCACGGCCCGTTCGGCCCCTTCGCCGCCGCCGCCGAAAGCCGCGGCTGGTGGCGCCACGACATCGCCTGCGGCCACGATGTGATGCTCGACGCGCCGGAGGAATTGGCCGCCGTGCTGCTGCAGCGGGGATAGGGGCGGGGGATCCGTGTATTGCCTCTCCCGCTTGCGGGAGAGGTCGGAGACGCAAAGCGGCTCCGGGTGAGGGTTCTTCGTCGAGGCGGGGCCAACCCACACCCGGAAATCCCCAAGCGGATTTCCGACCTCTCCCGCCAGGCGGGAGAGGCAACGCAAACGCACGTCGCCTCTTGTTCACTATTTGTTCATTGAATCCATCCACCCATCGGGGTCATGCTGTCTTCATGACACACGCCCTGCTCGATCCCCCGACCACCCCCGCCGGCGCCACCAGCCCCGGCGGCGAGACGCATGAGCGGGATTGGGCGGCGCTGGAGCTGGAGGTGCTGGGGGATCTGGCCCGGATCGGCAACGCCATCGCCGAAGAGATGAGCCAGGGATACAGGGCCACCGCCGCAGTCCTGCTCCCGGGATCCCCGGCACGGGTCAAGGCCGACCGCGAGGTCGGGCTGGCCATCATGCGCATCTCGCGCGCCGTGCGCCTGACCATGGCGATGTTCGGCCGGGTGCGGCAGGCCCGCGAGGCTCTCCTGAACGGCACGGCCTCACCGCCCGCACCCGCCATGCCGGACCGCACGCGATCCTCCGCCGAGGCGGAGCAGCGTGCCACGGCGGCGATCGCCCGGTCGTTCGCGCATGCGCTCGACGACGATCTCGATGACGAAGAGGATCTGTTCGACGATCTCGACGATGATGAAGATCTGTTGGACGATCTCTATGACGGGCCGGACCCGGCCGATGCGCCGGACCGCCCGGACCGGGAAAGCCTGACGGAACTCGCGGATTTCGGCTTCTCGCTCGACCGCTGCCACCCCGGCGAGGTCATCGCCCGGATCTACCGCGACCTCGGCCTGCCCCCGGACCCCATCCGCTGGCCGCAAGCCTGGCCGGCCCCGCGGGCCTCGCAGGCCCCGCAGGCCTCGCAGGCCGG
>NZ_JBYRFX010000978.1:0-7182 GCF_057815775.1 Inquilinus sp. | reverse complement strand
TCGGGGCCGGTCTTACTTGACGTCGGCCGCGACCTGGATCTTGACGATCTTGTCCGGGTTCGCCGGCGGCTCGCCGCGCTTGATCTTGTCGACGAACTCCATGCCTTCGACAACCTGGCCCCAAACGGTGTACTGGCCGTTCAGGAAGTCGCCGGCGGCGAACATGATGAAGAACTGGCTGTCGGCGCTGTTCGGGCTCTGCGACCGGGCCATGCCCAGGGTGCCACGCTTGAACGGCTCCTTGCTGAACTCGGCGTCGATCTTCTGGCCCGAACCGCCGGTGCCGGTGCCGGTCGGATCGCCGGTCTGGGCCATGAAGCCCTCGATCACGCGATGGAAGACGATGCCGTCATAGAAGCCCTGGCGCACCAGCTCCTTGATGCGGGCGACGTGCTTGGGGGCGAGGTCGGGGCGCAGCTCGATCACCACCCGACCATAGGTCAGGTCGAGGTAGAGGGTGTTTTCGAGATCGCGGGCCGAAGCCGTATTGGCGATGGTCATGGCGAGGAGAAGACTCCCGAGAAGTTTGAAGAAACGCGTCATGCGCTGGGCGCTCCGGACGGGTCGCGAAAGGTCGCGCAGACAAGCACGGGTCGGGCCGCGAGACAACCCGGTGCGGCATGTCGGCTCCTCGGGGGTGCCGATTCTCAGCAGCCGTCGGCAGTGTCGGGGCCGGCGTAGCTCCTGGTCAGGAGGATGCCGAACTGCTGCTTCAGCGCCTTCTCCGCATGGCAGAACCTGGTGGTGGACTGCGCCGTCACCACCGGCTGGAACATGTCGCTGGTGGTGCCGACATCCTCGCCCGCGACCAGTTGGAAGACGGTGAAGTCGACCAGGGCTGCGCCGGAAATCCCCTCATCCGGATTGTAGCCGCGCTGGGCGACGAAAACGAAGGTGCCGGGCTTGCCGTCGATCTTGCCGCGCATGAAGCGCACGCTGCGCACCACGTCCTCGCCGGTGTGCGGGTCGTCGCGGATGGTGTCCTCGAAGTCGCCGCCATCCTTGCCCGGCGTGTCGAAGCCGACCACCTCGGAACCGCCGCCGTTGCCCTGCATCAGCACCAGGTACAGGTCGTAGCCATGGGCGTTGCCGTTCTCGCGCCAGCCTAGGGTGACGATGGCGCTGCGCCCGTCCGGCGCGAAACGCTCGACCGTGTTCGGCCCCGGCTTCAGCGGGATGGGCACCAGGTCGGTCAGGCGGGGCTGCTGCGCCGCGGCGGCCGGGCCGGCGATGCCGAGCGCCAGCAGGGCGGACAGGAGAAGGCGGGTCGGCAGGCTCATGGTCGCGGTCTCGTGGAAACGGGGGAGCGGAAGGATGGCCGGGCGAATGCGGCGCCGTCAGGGCGCGGGGCGCAGCGGCAGCCGCCTGCTGTCCTTGATGGTGTCGAGCACGATGCGCGAGCGGATGGCCGAGACGCCGTCAATCCGCATCAGCGTGTCCATGATGAAGCGGGACAGGTCCTTCAGGTCCGGCGCCACCACCCGCAGTTCGTAATCGGCGTCGCCGGTCACGGCGCAGCACTCGACGATCTCGGAATGGCGCTGCACCGCCTCGCGGAACGCCTCCGCGGTGAAGGCGCCGTGCTTCTCCAGCGTGATCGAGATGTAGGCGGCGACGGCCAGCCCGATCCGGTCGGGGTCGAGCAGCGCGGCATAGCCGCGAATCACCCCGGCTTCCTCCAGCCGCTGCAGCCGCCGGGCGCATTGCGACGGCGACAGCAAGACCTGCTCGGCCAAGGCGATGTTGCTCATCCGCGCGTCGGCCTGCAGCGCGGCCAGGATCCGCCAGTCGAACGCGTCCAGCGTCTCCGTCGCCATGTCAGCGCATCCTCGCCGTGACCGATGCGCGAATCGCGCATACCGCTCGCGGGACCATACGCCCGGCGGCCTTCGTCGTCAGCCCGGCGGCGGCCGCTTCCAAGATGTGGGCATGCGGGTGTTCCCCTTGGGTTCTCCCCCGGGCATGCCCACATCTTGGAAGCGGGGCGCGCCGGGTGGCCGCCCCTACCATCCCAAGGTTCAGTCATGCCCGGCTATGAAACCCGCTTCCTCCTCGACGCCTCGGCGCCGGGGCCCGAGACCTCGACACCCTCCGCCGCTGCCATCGGCGGTGAGGCGCTCGATTCCTATTCCCGCACCGTGATCGATGCGGTGCGCGCCGCCGCCCCGGCGGTGGTGCATCTCCGCGTCTCCGGCAAGGGGCCGGACGGCACGCCGATGCCGCGCGGCAGCGGCTCGGGCGTGATCTTCACCCCCGACGGCTTCGTCCTGACCAACAGCCATGTGGTCCGCGGCGCCGCCTCGATCAACGCCACGCTCAGCGATGGCCGCAGCGTCGTCGCCTGGCCGGTCGGCGACGATCCCGACACCGATCTCGCGGTGCTGCGCCTGCATGACAGCGTGCCCGGCTGGGCGCCGTTCGGCTCCTCCGCCACGCTGCAGGCCGGCCAGCTGGTGGTCGCCATCGGCAACCCGCTGGGCTTCGAGGCGACGGTGACGGCCGGCGTGGTCAGCGCCCTCGGCCGGTCGCTGCGCGGCCTGTCCGGCCGCCAGATCGACGGCGTGCTGCAGACCGATGCAGCACTCAACCCCGGCAACAGCGGCGGGCCGCTGGTCGACGCCGCCGGCCGGGTGGTCGGCATCAACACGGCGATGATCGCGGGCGCTCAGGGCCTGTGCTTCGCCATCGGCAGCGACACCGCCTCCGTGGTGGCGTCGGCGCTGATCCAGCACGGCCGGGTGCGTCGGGCCTCGCTCGGCATCGCCGCGCAGACGGTGCGGCTGCCGCGGCCGATGCAGCTGTCGCTCGGCCTGCCGGAGGCCGGCGGCGTGCGCGTGGCCGAGGTGCTGCCCGGCGGGGCGGGGGCTGCGGCGCTGCGCGTCGGCGACGTCATCCTGGCCATTGATGGGCATCCGGTCGATGGGGTCGATGCGCTGCACCGGCTGCTCGGGGTCGACCGGGTGGGCATCGCCACCGCGCTCCGGCTGCTGCGCGACGGCCGGGCCCAGGAGGTCACGGTGACGCCGCGAGAGCGCTCGTAACGGCGGCAGGGTCCCGTGATGGCGGAGGATGGGTCTTCCCTTCCTCCTACGCACGGGACCCTGCCCATGTTCAATCGCCGGACCGTTCTCCTGCTCGCCGCTTTGATCGCCGCTCCGATTCTGCCCGCCGTGGCGGCCGAGGCGCCGCACCCGGTCAACACGCTGGGCTCCACCGACAACGTCGCGATCCGCGGCTACGACCCGGTGGCGTACTTCGTCGATGGCGGGCCGCGCCAGGGCAAGCCGGAGTTCGCGGTGCAACAGGACGGCGCGACCTGGTGGTTCGAGAATGCCGCCAACAAGGCCGCGTTCGAGGACGATCCGGAGAAGTACCTGCCGGCCTATGGCGGCTTCTGCGCCTATGGCACGTCGCGCGGCCATCTCGTGAAGATCGAACCGGAGGCCTGGTCGATCGTCGACGGCCGGCTGTACCTGAACTACGACCTCGGCGTCCAGGCCACCTGGATGAAGGACCGGGCCGGCAATATCGGCAAGGCCGACGCCAACTGGCCCAAGCTCGATTCGAAGAGCGTCCAGTAACGGGAACTGCCAGCCGGGCGCGGCACCGCGCCCGGCCGGGCCGTCACTTGAACTTGGTGGCCAGGCTGATCGCGTAGCCACCGACGCCACCGCCCATCAGGATCACGCCCGGCAGGTCGTGGGCCTCGATGTTCCCGAAGTTCTTTTCCGGGGTGTAGAAGCCGGTGCGGGCGTACTGGGCGTCGTAGAAATCGCCCAGCCGCTTGGCATAGGCCACCTGCTCCGGTCCGTCGGTCGGCTTCTGCGCCTGCGCCATGACGTAGGTGTGCAGCGCCATGTTGACCTCACGCTGCGAGGCGATGGCATCGCCCGGATACAGCTTCACCCGCTCGGCCATGAAGCCGGCCGCCTTGGCCTCCGCGCTGTCGTTCTGCTTCAGCGACACGCGCCGCAGCCCGTCCCACGCATCGGTCAGGTCGGGCCAGGCCAGCCCGGCCTGGCGGTACAGGCTCTTGGCATCGTTCGGGTTCCGGGCCTCTGCCGCCTTGGCCTGGGCCAGCAGGGACGTGGCCTTATCGCGGTCGAAGCCGGCATCACCCGGCGTGGCCGAGGTCTGGAGCACGGTGGCCGGCAGCGGCTCCTGGGGCGGCGTCGCGGCGCAGGCGGCGAGGGCGCAGAGGGCCAGCGGAAGGAAGGGGCGCAGCAGCATGGTGCTTTCCTTAGCGCAAACCGCCGCGCGCCGCCATGGACCTGTCGTCCCGTACGGCCCGCCTGGCCAGGTCGCGACGGATGCCGGCATGCCGGAAAAGCATTTTCGCGGGATCTCCAAATCCATATCAACCTACGCCGGGGCCGGCACTGGCCTTCGATATCTTTTCTTCGAGGCTGACTCCATCCCTTGGCAAGGGTCGCTCAAGAACAGGATCGCTGTCTCGGTATCGGCGGTGGGGCTCGGCGATGGACAGGGTGAAACGATGGGTTCAGGAGCATGGCCTATGGTACAAGGCCGTGGCTCGCGCCGATCTCGAAAGCGAAATCGCGACGTCCCGGTCATCGGCCTCGGACGCAGGTCGGGACCCGGAGGTCGAGGACGGCCCGGCGGGCGAACTTCAGACATTCCGCATCGCTCCTGATCGGGACGTGCAGGTGGCCGTTGGCCCGGATGGCAGCATCGCGTTCACCTGTCCGGCTCCGCCGATCCGGGAGGTCACCTTCTCCGGTGGCGGCGGCAAGGGCGCGGCCTATCCCGGGGCCGTAGCGGCCCTGGAGGAAGCCGGCGTCCTCCAGGGCATCAGGGTTGTCGCCGGTGCATCCGTGGGCGCCTTGACCGCGGCCCTGGTTGCTGCCGGCCTCACGCCGGAGGCCTTTGCCGAGCTGGCCAACGATTCGGGGCTGGGCGGCAAGATCAACGAGGGCCGCAACCTTCTCATGGCCCTGTTCAACGGGGGGCTGTCGGGCGCCGGGCTCGAGAGCCTGGTTCGCGAGGCCATCCGCAAGGCCGTGCAGGCGCGGATTGAGGACTACCTCCACAGCGGCCAGGATGACGACCGCGTCCGCGGCGTCCGTGACAAGCTCGATCGCGGCGAGCCCGTCACCTTCGGCGACCTCAGGGTCATGTCCCGGGTGATGCCCGAGATCAAGGAGCTGGTGGTTGCCGGCACCCTGATGGGGGATGACGGCAGGACGCCCGGCACCATCGAGAAGGGCAAGCCTCAGCTCGCCATCTTCAGCGCGGATACCGAACCGGATCTGGACATCGCCGTGGCCGTCCATGCCTCGGCCGCGCTGCCTCCCGTGTTCAAGCCGGTGGACATCAAGCTGTCCTCCGGCGTCACCGGGCGCTTCGAGGACGGCGGCGTGATGAACAACACCCCCACATCCGAGCTGATCGGCGCCAGGCGTTCGCTCGATCCCGTTCCGGCGGAGGCCAAGATGACCTTCGTTTTCCAAAGCCACACGCCGCACCAACTTGCCCGTGGCACCGTAGAGCCATACAGCCAGCGCCGAGCCCGGCGGGTTCGCAACCGCGTCAGCGACTGGGTGGCCAAGGCCCCGAATACCGCCGCCATGTATACGATGAAGCGCGGACTTGCCGATCGGCCGGAAGAACTCGTGGTGGTGCCGCTGAAATTTCTTGTGCCCAACAGAACCGACGGGCCCGCCCTGGCCAGGGCCAAGGACTATCTGCGTTTCAGGAGGACGAAAGATTACACCACCACGGTGGGTGGAACCGCCAATTTCGCCATTCCGTTGGCCAGCAAGACACGATTGCAGGATCTGACGGCGGATGAGACGCGGCGGCACATCGAGAGGCGGCGCGAACCGCAGACCTGGAGATTCCGGAGCGCCGGCCAGATGCTGCACGGCATCAGCGGGGCGGACCTTGCCGGGCTGGCCCGCGACAACTATCCCGGGGCACAGGAAGCCTTGGAGTTCCGTGCTGATCTCGCCAACGCTGTGGCCGGCCTGGAGGCCATGGCCGGCGACGGCGGCGGCCTGGCGCAGCCGGACATCCAGGCCGGGCTGCGGTACCTGGAAACCCTGGCGGCCGGCGATGCGGATCGCCTGGCTGCCGTGGGACGCGCGCTCAACGCCAGTGGCAGGCTGGATGCCCTGCTGGATGACGCCCGGGCGGCGCGTGTCACCGAGGCGGTGGACGTCCTGAAGGCCGGGGTGGCTGTCGCCAACGCGTTGCGTGCCCGCAGCCATGCCCAGATCGTCCTGCGCGAGGTGGTTCACCCGCTGCGGGTGTCTGTCGATCCCGAGGGCGAGGACAGCCAGATCCTGATGGTGATGGACGCTCTGCTGCGCGAGGCGAACGCGCCGGATGAGGTGAATCAGGCCCTCGAGATCGGCGTCGAGTATCTCGGACGCAACCCGGACCGCCTGCGTCGCCGCAATCGCAGGCCCCTGGCCGGCGAACTGAGATCGTACCGGATGTAGAGGGCCGCTGGCGCCCGGGCGACCGGCCTCAGCCGCCGCGCGGCGGCTTCAGGCCGCAGCCGCGCAGGATCAGGCTGGTGACGTGCCGGCTGGCCACCAGGAAGGTGTCGTCATCCATCGTGTCCCGCCCCAGCACCGCCCGGATCTGGGCGTCGAAATCGGCATAGGTCTGGGTCGCCGCCCACAGGGTGAACACCAGGTGCCGCGGGTCGACCGGGGCCATGCGGCCGGCGGCGATCCAGCCCTCGATCACCCGCGCCTTCTCGTCGATCGTCCGCTTCAGCTTGCCGGAGAGGTAATCGGCGACCTGCGGCGCGCCGTGGATGATCTCGTTGGCGAAGACCTTGGACGCCAGCGGCCGGCTGCGCGACCAGCGCATCTTGTCGCGGATATAGGCGGCCAGCGCCTCGGCCGGGTCGCGCTCGGGCACCAGATGGTCGAAGGCGTCGACCCAGAGGTCGAGGATGCGGGCGAGCACGGCGCGGTAGAGCGCCTCCTTCGTGCCGAAATAATAATGGATGTTCGCCTTGGGCAGGCCAGAGCGGTCGGCGATCGCCTGCATGGCGGCGCCGGAGAAGCCGGCCTCGGCGAAGACCGCCTCGGCTGCGTCGAGGATCCGCGCCTCGCGCTGGCGGCGTGGGCGCCCGGACGGCGCGGGCTCGGCCTCGGCCTCGATCTGCCGCATCGCGGCTCCTCCCGATTCGGCGCTCAGCTTAAC
>NZ_JBYRFX010000977.1:0-2048 GCF_057815775.1 Inquilinus sp. | reverse complement strand
GGCGCCGGCGCCTGGCCGCCGACCCGGCCTGGCAGGCCTTCCTGGTCAAGCTGACCGAGACGCTGGACACGCTGGAGAACCGCATCCTGGTGCCGACCGATTTCTCGCCGCTGCGGTAGGGGAGGGAGGCATCGCGGGTTTGCTACTCTTCATAGGAGGGCCGGGGCGCTGTTTCCCCCGCATCGCGGGAAGACGCATCGCCGGATTCCGGCCCCAATATCCCAGGGCCAAAGAACGGCGGCCGGCGCGACTGCCGCGACTGGCCGCCCCGAAAACAGGGTGGTGACGGTGACGGATCGAATTCGGGTCGAGCACCTCTACAAGGTCTTTTCCGACGTGCCGAAGGTCGCGTTGCAGCGGCTGGCCGCCGGCGCGACCAAGGAGCAGGTCCAGGCCGAGACCGGCCAGGTGGTGGGGCTGAACAACGTCTCGCTGTCGATTCCGGCCGGGGCGATCTACATGATCATGGGCCTGTCCGGCTCCGGCAAATCCACCCTGGCGCGCTGCATCAACCGGCTGATCGAACCCACCGCCGGGCGCATCCTGCTGGATGGCGACGACGTGGTCGCGGCCGACGCCGCCCATCTGCGCGACATCCGCCGGACCCGGGTGTCGATGGTGTTCCAGCATTTCGCCCTGCTGCCGAACAAGACCGTGTTCGAGAATGTCGAATTCGGCCTCAAGCTGCGCGGCATCTCCGCCCGCGAGCGGCGGAAGAAGGCGGAAGAGATCCTGGCCGTGGTCGGCCTGGCGCGCTGGGGCCACCATCTGCCGAGTTCGCTCAGCGGCGGCATGCGCCAGCGGGTCGGCCTGGCCCGGGCCCTGGCCACCGATGCCGACGTGCTGATCATGGACGAGGCGTTCAGCGCCCTCGACCCGCTGATCCGGACCGAGATGCAGGACGAGTTGCTGCGGCTGCAGCGCACGCTGCACAAGACCATCCTGTTCATCACCCACGATTTCCAGGAAGCGCTCAAGCTGGGCACCCGCATCGCCATCATGGCCGACGGCGCCGTGGTGCGCGAGGGCACGCCGCAGGAGATCGTGACCGTGCCGGGCAGCGACTATGTCGCCGCCTTCACCCGCGAAGTCGACCGGTCGCGCCTGTTCGACGCCCGCTCGGTGATGGTTGATGCCACCCCGATCGTCGTCCGCGCCGACGGCACGGCCGACCACCCCGCCCCGGGCCATGCCGGCCGGTCCTTCGTGGTCGACGATGCCGGCCGGCTGATCGGCACCATCGCCGAGGCCGACCTGCCGCGGCTGCAGCAGGGCATCAGCGCACGGTCGCTGGCCGCCCCGGGCTGCGCCACCGTGCCGGGCCATGCCCGGCTGGCCGACATCGCCGGTGCCTGCAGCACGGGCCAGCCCGTCGCCGTCATCGACGATGCCGGCCGGTTGCTCGGCTGCGTCGAACCCGCCCAGATCCTCGCCCGCATCGCGGCCCCGGCCGCGAGTGCTCCTCCTGCCCCCCCCTGACAGCGGACGGCCCTCATGTTCGATGTGGACGATCTCTACGTCCTGCCGGTCGACAAATGGATCCAGGCAGGCGTGCAATGGATGTCGCAGAATCTGCGGCCCTTTTTCCAGACCATCAAATGGCCGGTGGAACATCTGCTGGGCGTGATCGAACAAGCGCTGCAGGGTATCCCGTTCCCGGTCTTCGTCCTGCTGGCGGGGCTGATCGCCTGGCGGCTGGCCAGTCGCGGCGTCGCCCTGTTCACGGTCGTGTCCCTTGTGGTCATCGCCTTCACCGGCGTGTGGACCGAGGCGATCACGACCCTGGCGCTGATCACCACCGCGATCGTGATCTGCGTCTGCATCAGCGTGCCGATCGGCATCCTGTGCGCCCGCAGCGATGCGGTGTGGCGCATCGTCCGCCCGGTGCTGGACGTGATGCAGACCACGCCGACCTTCTTCTACCTCGTGCCGATCGTCATGATGTTCGGCGTCGGCACCGTGCCGGGCGAGGTGGCGGTGATCATGGCCGCGGCGCCGCCGCTGATCCGCTTCACCAATCTCGGCATCCGTATGGTCGACAAGGAGAT
>NZ_JBYRFX010000976.1:0-6933 GCF_057815775.1 Inquilinus sp. | reverse complement strand
CCGCGCTTGCAGCCCTCGCAGATGCAGCGGATCTGGCTGTCCGGCAGGGCGGTGTGGCCGCCATTGATGTGGCCGACGACATCGGCGTCGGTCTCCAGCACCACATCCTTGTCGATCAGGCCGGAGCCGGGGATCGACGGGCCGCCGGTGTGGATCGTGCTCTGGATCCCGTATTTGCGGGCCCAGCCGACCATGCGGTTGGCGGTCGGTCCGTCCTTGACCCCGCCCAGGCCGATCTCGCCGAGCAGGGTGACGCCGGCATCGGCCAAATCCTTGAAATCCTGCTCTTCCATCTCGTGCTCGATCACCGGCGCGCCGGCGTGCAGCTTCACGCCCGAGGGACGGAAGGCGGAGAAGCTGCGCTGCGCCGTGATCGCCAACGCCTTCAGCCCGACGATGTCGCGCGGCCGGCCCGGCATGTGAACCTCGCCGGCCGAGATCATGGTGGTGACACCGCCATGCAGGCTGCTGTCGATCCAGCCGATCTGGTTCTGCCGTGGCGTCCAGTCGCCGATGACGGGGTGGACATGGCTGTCGATCAGGCCGGGCGCCAAGGTCGTGCCATGGGCATCGATCACGGTGGTGGCGCCTTCGGTGTCGACATCCTTCTCGCGGCCGATGGCGGCGATGCGGCCGTCGATCGCGACCACGGTGTCGGCGTCGAGGATCGGCGCCTCCAGCTTGCCGCTCAGCAGCAGGCCGATGTTGCGGATCACCAGCTTGGCCGGGCCGGCCGGCTTCTGCGGCTCGTCATGCGCCATGAGACGTTCCTTTTGATCGCGCCCGTGCCGGGCTGCCTTCACCTGTCGAGAGCGATTGACATTAAAGCCGATCGCCCGTATTTATTGTTTGTATACAAACAATAATGTGCCCAAGCAAGGGTGCCTTGCGAATTCGTCGCAGCCGAAAAATCGTATCGGCATCGACATGAAACATGTCCTCGGTCACATTCCGCGCCTTGCGCGCGGGGCCACAGTTCCGCGCGATGCGCGTGGACACGAGCGCCAGGGAGCACGATCGGTGAGCAATTTCTACGAAGAGCGGGTCCTGAGCGTCCACCACTGGACCGACACGCTGTTCAGCTTCAAGACCACGCGCGACCCGACCTTCCGGTTCAAGAACGGCCAGTTCACGATGATCGGGATCCAGGTCGAGGGCAAGCCGCTGCTGCGCGCCTACAGCGTGGTCAGCCCGAACTACGAGGACGGCCTCGAATTCTTCTCGATCAAGGTGCAGAACGGGCCGCTGACCTCGCGCCTGCAGCATCTGAAGGAAGGCGACCCGGTCATCGTCGGCCGCAAGGCCACCGGCACCCTCGTGCTCGATAACCTGCTGCCCGGCCGCAACCTCTATCTCATGGGCACGGGCACCGGCCTGGCGCCGTTCATGAGCCTGATCCGCGACCCCGAGACCTATGAGCGCTTCGAGAAGGTCGTGTTGCTGCATGGCTGCCGCCAGGTCAGCGAGCTGGCCTATGGCGAGCTGATCACCAGGGACCTGCCGCAGGACGAGTTCCTGGGCGAGGACATCAGCAGCAAGCTGATCTACTACCCGACGGTGACGCGCGAGCCGTTCCGCAACCGCGGCCGGATCACCGACCTGATCACCTCGGGCCAGCTGTTCACCGACATCGGCCTGCCGGCGCTGGAAGCCGAGCACGACCGCGTGATGCTGTGCGGCAGCCCGCACATGCTGGCCGACCTCAAGATCATGCTCGAGGGCAGCGGCTTCAACGAGGGCAACCACGGCGAGCCCGGCCACTACGTCATCGAGAAGGCCTTCGTCGAGAAGTGACCGCTGGGCGGTTTTGCCGCCGATGATGATGGAATACAAAGGGGCTGCCGGAGCAATCCGGCGGCCCTTTTCGTCTCTTGCGCCCGTTTATGGCACTCAAGCCATCACTTCTGCTCGAAACGCGCATCTCTGGCTCTCGTGCCCCGCCCTTTCGCACGGAACGCCCACGCCGCCGCTGGTATCATCCCTGCAGACCCGCCACGCCTGGGAGAGCACCCGATGGGCCCCTATCCGCACGACGCACCGCCGGCCGAGATCACCGAGGCCAACCCGATGGGCACGGATGGCTTCGAATTCGTCGAATACGCCTCCGCCGAGCCGGAGAAGCTGGGCGCGCTGTTCGAGACCATGGGTTTCGTCCCCGTGGCGCGCCACAAATCCAAGCGGGTGACGCTGTACCGCCAGGGCGACATCAACTTCATCGTCAATGCCGAGCCGGACAGCTTCGCCAGCGATTTCGCCCGCAAGCACGGCCCCTGCGCCTGCGCCATGGCCTTCCGCGTCGCCGATGCCGAGCATGCCTTGAATCGCGCGGTGGCGCTGGGCGCCAAGCCGGTCGAGAGCCGGGTCAATGCCGGTGAGCTGCGCATCCCGGCGATCGAGGGCATCGGCGGGTCGATCCTGTATCTCGTCGATCGCTATGGCGCGAAGGGGTCGATCTACGATGTCGATTTCGAGTGGACCGGCGAAGCCGCGCCGCATCCGGAAGGCGCCGGCCTCTATTATCTCGACCACCTGACCCACAACGTCCATCGCGGCCAGATGGATGTCTGGACCGGCTTCTACGCCAGGCTCTTCAACTTCCGGCAGATCCGGTATTTCGACATCAACGGCAAGATGACCGGGCTGTTCTCGCGCGCCCTGACCAGCCCGGACGGCAAGATCCGCATCCCGATCAACGAGAGCGCGGATGAAAAGAGCCAGATCGAGGAATATCTGCGCGCATACAAAGGCGAGGGCATCCAGCACGTCGCCATGGGCTGCCGCGACATCTACGCCTCGGTCACCCAGCTGGGCGACCAGGGCCTGGCTTTCATGCCGGCCCCGCCCGACACCTATTACGCGAAGATCGCCGACCGGCTGCCGCAGCATGGCGAACCGGTGGAGCGGCTGCGCGAGCTGGGCATCCTGATCGACGGCGAAGGCGTGGTCGAGGGCGGCTACACCAAGACCCTGCTGCAGATCTTCTCGCAGACCGTGATCGGGCCGATCTTCTTCGAGTTCATCCAGCGCAAGGGCGATGACGGCTTCGGCGAGGGCAATTTCCGCGCCCTGTTCGAGAGCATCGAAGAGGACCAGATCCGCCGCGGCGTGCTGTCGGCCGACAGCGACGCGGCGTGACCGACCCCTTCGCCGGGCCGGACGCGGGGCCGGCCTGGCGCCGGCACCCGCAGGCCCCGGCGCCCGGCACCACGTTGGGACGGGTGGCGGAGATCGAGGATCCCGGCGTGCGGGTGCTGTCCTTCGGCAGCGGGCGCCGGGTGTTCTCGATGCTGCTGGTCCGCCGCGGCGACGCGGTGCGCGCCTTCCTCGACGCCTGCCCGCATGTCTGGCTGCCGCTGAGCTGGCGCGGCGGCAGCCTGCTGAGCGAGGACGGCGCCCGGCTGGTCTGTTCCAACCACTTCGCCGAATTCGATGCCGATGACGGCAGCCCCGTCTCCGGCCCCGCCGATTGCGGCCTCGACGCCATTCCGGTCCGGGTCGAGGACGGCGCCATCGTGATGGGCTGAGGCCGCGCCCCGTCGGCGTCATTCCCACGCCGCAGCATGACATGCCATGATGGAATTGGATGGAATTTCATCATGGCGGCGCCGATGTCGAACCCCATGGATTCGGATGCGCCCGCCAGCCGGCGCCGGCCCACGCTCGCCGATGTGGCTGCGGCCGCCGGCGTCGGGGTCGCAACCGTCGACCGCGTGCTGAACGGCCGTCGTCCGGTGCGGGAGGGCACCGCGGACCGGGTCCTGGCCGCGGCGGAGCGCATCGGCTATCACGGCTCGGGCCTGATCCGGCAGCGCCTGCTGGCCGCCACCCGGCCGCACCGGCGCTTCGGCTTCCTGCTGCAGAAGAGCGGCGACGCCTTCTACCAGGCGATCGGCGCCGCCGCCGCCCGCGCCGCGGCCGGGGCACGGGAGGTCCGCGGCGAGGCGGCGGTCGTGTATGTCGACGAGCTGGCGCCCCGGCGGATCGCCGACGAGCTGCTGCGCCTCGGCACCCGTTGCGACGCCGTCGCCTGCGTGGCGGTCGACCACCCCCATGTCACCAGGGCCGTGTCGGACCTGGCCGCCCGCGGCGTCCCGGTCTTCACCCTGCTCTCCGACCTGTCGGCGCCGGACCGGGCCGGCTATGTCGGCCTCGACAGCCGCAAGCTGGGGCGGACCGCCGCCTGGCTGGTGGCGCGAACGGCCGAACGGCCGGGTCCGGTCGCCGTCTTCGTCGGCAGCCATCGCTATCTCGGCCAGGAGATGTGCGAGATCGGCTTCCGGTCGTATTTCCGCGAGCATGCCCGCAACTTCGAGCTGCTGGAGACGGCGGTCAATCTCGACGACCCCGCGGTCGCCTACCCCTTCACCCTGGAGCTGCTGCAGCGGCATCCCGACCTGGTCGGGCTGTACGACGCCGGCGGCGGGCGGGAGGGCATCATCCGCGCCCTGCGCGAGGAGGACCGCGGCGGCCTCGCCGTGGTCTGCAACGAGCTGACGGAGGCGACCCGGGCCGCGCTGATCGACGGCACGATCAGCACCGTGCTGGCCCTGCCGGTCGACGAGTTCTGCGCCGCCGCCATCGCCGCGATGATCGAGGCGACCTCGGCCAGCCCCCCGGCCGGGCTGCGCCAGCACGTGCTGCCGTTCCGGATCTATGTCCCGGAAAATGTCGACCCGGCCTGAGCGTGGCGGCAATGATCCATCACGGGCACCGCCGCATCATGATGGATACGGATAGATTCCATCACCCCTCCGTTGAGGTCGCGGCACCCCCGGATTAGGCTCCTTTCCAACCCGCGACAGGCGGGGCGAAGCGGGAGGATGCGATGCCCGGGGAGATCGGCCGGAAGGATTACAGCCTGGTCGGGGCGGAGGCGCAGCGCGCGGTCGAGGCCGGGCTGGCCGGCGCCGCCTGGTACGCCTGCCCGATCCCGCGCAATGAGCTGAAGGCGCTGATGCGCCGGTCGGACGGGCCGGCGATCCGCGACACGCTGATCTGGTTCGCCGCCCTGGCCGTCACCGGCGGGCTCGGGGTCGTGTTCTGGGGCAGCTGGTGGGCCGTGCCGTTCTTCCTGGCCTATGGCGTGCTGTACGGCTCGGCCTCGGACAGCCGCTGGCACGAATGCGGCCACGGCACCGCCTTCAAGACGCGCTGGCTGAACGACGCCGTCTATCACATCGCCTGCTTCATGATCCTGCGCGAGCCGACGATCTGGCGCTGGAGCCACACACGGCACCACACCGACACCATCATCGTCGGCCGCGACCCCGAGATCGCCGCGCCGCGCCCGCCCGATCTGCTGGGCATCGCCCTGAACGCCGTCATGCTGAAGAGCAGCGCGGTCGCGATCCGCAAGCTGGCCCTGCACGCAGCCGGCCGGCTGACGGCGGAGGAAGCGACCTTCATCCCGGCGATGGAGCGACGGAAGGTCTTCCTGATTGCGCGGATCTGCCTGGCCATCTTCGCCGCCGTGATTGCCGCCTGCCTGGCTGCCGGCAGCATCCTGCCCGCCATGCTTGTCGGGCTGCCGACCCTGTATGGCGGCGGCATGACCCTGTTCTTCGGCCTGACCCAGCATGCCGGGCTGGCGGAGGATGTGCTGGACCACCGGCTGAACAGCCGCACCGTCATCATGAACCCGGTGTTCCGCTTCCTATACTGGAACATGAACCACCATGTGGAGCACCACATGTTCCCGATGGTGCCCTATCACGCGCTGCCGAAGCTGCACGCGGCGATGAAGCACGACTGCCCGCCGCCCTATCCGAGCTGCTGGGCCGCCTATCGCGAGATCATCCCGACCCTGCTGCGGCAGCGACGCGACCCGCGCCATCATGTGGTACGCCGCCTGCCGGCCGGCGCCTCGCCCGGGCCGGCGATCGGGACCGCCCGGGCCGTGCCGGCGGAATAATGCGCATCGACCAGGGAGAAGAGAGCATGGACGGCTGGATCGCGGCCTGCGCCGCGGATGAGATCGACGCGGAGGACGTGGTCCGCTTCGACCATGGCGGCCGCAGCTTCGCCATCTACCGCACCGGGGACGATCGCTATTTCGCCACCGACGGGCTGTGCCCACATGAGCAGGTGCATCTGGCCGACGGGCTGGTGATGGGCACGATCATCGAATGCCCGAAGCACAATGGCCGCTTCGACTTCACCACCGGCGCCGCCAAGGGCGCCCCGGTCTGCGTCGCCCTCGCCACCCACCCGGTGAAGGTGGAGGACGGCCAGGTCTTCCTGCGGCTGAGGTGACGGGCGCATGACCGGCCCCGGGATGGTGATCATCGGCGCCGGCGAGGCCGGGGCCCGGGCGGCGGCGGCCCTGCGCGAAGAGGGCTGGACCGGCCCGGTCACGCTGGTCGGTGCCGAGCGCCATCCGCCCTATGAGCGGCCGCCCCTGTCCAAGGCCGCGCTGCTGGCGGATGAAGCACCGGCCCCGGCCACGATCCTGGCGCGCGACCGCGCCGACGCGCTGGGCATCGACCTGATCCTGGGCACCGAGGTCACGGCCATCGACCGCGCGACCCGCACCGTGGCGCTGGCCGGCGGCCGCACCCTGCCCTATGCCCGGCTGCTGCTGGCGACCGGCGCGCGGCCGCGGCGCCTGGCCATACCCGGCCACGAGCACGCCCTGTACCTGCGCCGCTTCGACGATGCGCGGGCACTGCGGCCGCTTCTGTGGCCCGGCGCGCGCATCGCCATCATCGGCGGCGGGTTCATCGGGCTGGAGCTGGCAGCGACTGCGCGCATGCTCGGTGTTCACGTCACTGTTGTCGAGGGGCTGGAGAGGGTGCTGAAGCGCGGCGTCCCTCAGGAGATCGCCGATGCGGTCGCGGCAAGACATCGCCTTGAGGGTGTGGACGTCAGATGCGGGGTCACAATTGAATCCCTGACAGATGACGCGGGCAAGGCGACAGTCCGGATGGCCAACGG
>NZ_JBYRFX010000975.1:0-2963 GCF_057815775.1 Inquilinus sp. | reverse complement strand
ATGCCGCCGCGCTCGAACTCCCAGCCATACAAGGCGCCGCTGAAGAAGCGGTAGCGGATGCAGGGCAGGGCGCGCAGATCATGCGGCGTCTGCGGCACCGGATGCCGCTCGAAGTAATCCGGCGATCCGACCACGGCGAAGCGGTGGCGCGGGCCGATCGCGGTGGCGATCATGTCGGCGGCCAGCACCTCGCCGAACCGCACCCCGGCGTCGAAGCCGGCGGCGACCACATCGCTCAGCGCGTCGTCGGCCACGACCTCGACCCGCACATCCGGATAGCTCCGCTGGAACCGGGTGATGATCGGCAGCAGCACAAGCCGGGTCGCCGCCCGCGACGCGTTCAGCCGCAGCGTCCCGCTCGGCGCGCCGCGGAACAGGTTCAGGTCCTCGATCGCATCGTCGATGTCGCGGAAGGCGGGGCGGATCCGGGTGAACAGCCGCTCCCCCGCTTCGGTCAGCGCCACGCTGCGGGTGGTGCGGTTGACCAGCCGCAGGTCCAGCCGCTCCTCGATCGCGCGCAGGGCATGGCTCAGCGCCGAGGGCGTGACGCCGAGTTCTACGGCCGCGCGACGAAAGCTGCGATGGGTGGCGATGGCGAGGAAGACCGAGAGGTCGGCCGGATCGATGCGCTTCATTGATGAGATCATCTCATGATCCCATTGCAGATTTATACGATTATTTCAGGAGAAGCGCAGCGGTACCGTTTCTTCATCAAGCCCGACGCGCCGCATCCCGCGGCCCGGGACGAGAGGGAGAAAAATCATGCGTGTCTGGCTCATCACCGGTGCGTCGCGCGGCTTCGGCGCCCTGATCACCGAACAGGCCCTGGCGGCCGGCGACGCCGTCGTGGCCACGGCGCGGGATCCGGCGACGGTGACCGCGCGGCTGGGCCACCACCCAAACCTGCTGCCGGTCAGGCTGGACGTGACCCAGGAGGCGCAGGCGCATGCGGCGGTCGAGCAGGCGGTGAAACGCTTCGGCCGGATCGACATCCTGCTCAACAACGCCGGCTACGGCCTGCTGGGCGCGGTCGAGGAATCGGGGGCCGAGGAGGTCGAGCGGCTGTTCGCCACCAATGTCTTCGGCCTGCTGGCCGTCACCCGCGCCGTGCTGCCGCATATGCGGCGCCAGCGCTCCGGCCATGTCATCAACATCTCGTCGGTCGGCGGCTACGGCGCCTATCCCGGCTGGGGCGTCTACTGCGCCACGAAGTTCGCGGTCGAGGGCCTGACCGAGGCCCTGGCGACCGAACTGGCACCGCTGGGCATCAAGGCGACGGTGGTCGAGCCGGGCTTCTTCCGCACCGACTTCCTGGACGAGCAGTCATTGGTGAAGACGAAGCTGGAGATCGAGGATTATGCCGAGACGGTCGGCGCCATGCGCAGCTTCGCCGCCGGCGCCAACCACGCCCAGCCCGGCAACCCGCACAAGCTGGCGACGGCGATGATCCAGCTGGTGAACGCCCCGAACCCGCCGCTGCGCATGCCCTTCGGCACCGACACGGTGGCGGTGATCGAGCAGAAGAACGCCAGGGTGGCGGCCGAGCTGGCCGACTGGCGCGACCTCGCCGTCTCGACCGACTGGGACAGCCCGGCGGCGTGATCGCCGGCCGGCCGATGGACAGCCGGCTACTTTAAAAGTCGAAAACCTCCCAAATGAGGGAGGCGGCCGGCACCGGCCCGCTGCTAGCGTTCGATCATCGAATGACGGCGGCGGGCGCGGTGATGGCGGGCGACAGTGAAATCCTGGCCCTGGTCAGTGTGGTCTACGATGCGGCGCTGGGCGAGGGTGCCTGGATCGATGTGCTGGCGCGGCTGGTCCTGCTGTTCGAGGGCAGCAGTGCCACGCTGCGCCGGGCTTCGTTTTCGCTGCGGGTGGGGCGCATCGGCGCCGATGACGCCGTCGCGCTGCGCTGGACGGAGCCCGCTGCGACCGGGCCGCGCACCGAAATCGTCCTCTACCGCCGCGATGGCCGGCCGGGCTGGGGTGAGCCGGAGGCGGCGCTGCTGCGCTATCTCGGCCCGCATCTCAGCCGTGCCCTGCAGATCGACCGCCGCTTCGCCGACAGGCTTGGGCCTCATGAAGTTTCACCACAGAACGCCCCGCCGGTCGCAAGTCGCAGATTGTCTCCCCGCGAGCAGGATTGCCTGGCTTGGGTGGCCCGCGGCGCCAGCAGCAAATTCGCCGCCCGGCAGCTCGGCCTGTCGTCCCACACCGTCGACGAGCATGTGCGGTCGGCCATGGCCAAGCTGGGCACGACCACCCGCGCCGAGGCGGTGACGCGGGCGCTGTCACAGGGCTTGCTGTATCTTCCGCCGGCCCCCGCGTCCCAAGAGGATCGCCGCCTCGCCATCGTGGCGGCCTGACCGTCGCAGGCCTCAGGTGGCCAGGAAGCCGCCATCGACCGGGACGATGGCCCCGTTCATCATCACGGCGGCATCGCCCAGCAGGTACAGGATCACCTCGGCCACATCGTCCGGCTGGGCGAAGCGGCCGAGCGGGATGCGGCCCAGCATCGGCCCCGACTTGGCCGGGTCGCTCCACGCCTTCACCGCCATCGGCGTCAGCGTCACCACCGGGTTGACGCTGTTGGTGCGGATGCCGTGCGGCCCCAGCTCCACCGCCATCACCCGGGTGATGGCGTCGAGCGCGCCCTTCGACGCGCAATAGGCGGTGTGGTCGGGCAGGCCGATCGCCGAGGACACGCTGGAGACGTTGACGATGGCGCCGGGGCGGCCGCGGCGGATCATATCCCGCGCCACCTCCTGCGCCACGATCATCGGCGCCCGGGCGTTCACCGCCCTGATCGTGTCGAAGCTGTCGGCCGAAGTGTCGAGAAAGGATTCCAGCGTGGTGGTGCCGGCGCAGTTGACCAGGGCGTCGACCGGCAGCGCCGCGATCGCCGCCCGCCGGGTGGCTGCGGCATCGCCGAGGTCGACCGCGATGGTGCGGCAGCCGATCTC
>NZ_JBYRFX010000974.1:0-3144 GCF_057815775.1 Inquilinus sp. | reverse complement strand
GCCTCCGGCATCTGGGGCATCGCCACGGTGCTCGGCCCCCTGGTCGGCGGCCTGTTCGCCCAGGCCGGCGACTGGCGCGCCGTGTTCTGGCTGTTCACGGCGCAGTCCGTGCTGTTCGCCGCCGCTTCACCCTGGCTGCTGAAGGGCACCGTGCCGACCGGCGGTGAGCGGGGCGTGCCCTGGCCGCAGATCGGCGGCCTCGCCCTGGGCGTCGGCGCCATCGCGATGGCGGATGTGATCCCGAGTCCCGCCGCGGCCCTGGTGCTGGTCGCGGCCGGCCTGGGCATTCTGGTGCTGGTGCTGCGAATCGACGGCGGCGCCCGGGTCCGGCTGCTGCCGCGGCAGGCCGGCGACCTGCGCACGGTCTGCGGCACCGCCTATGCCGCCCTCTTCGCCCTGATAGCCACATCGATGCCGCTGAGCGTCTACGGGCCGGCGATCCTGCAGACCCTGCATGGCCTGTCGCCGCTCTGGGCCGGCTATGTCGTCGGGGGCAATGCCCTGGCCTGGACCCTGGCCGCCTTCGTCGTCGCCGGCGCGACCGGCGCAGGGGAGCTGCGCTGGCTGCTGCGCGGCGCCGTCTGCATCCTGGCCGGGGCGGTGCTGCTGGTGCTGGTGATGCGCGACGCCCCGCTGATCTGGATCGTCGGCGCGTCGCTGCTGATGGGGGCCGGCTTCGGCTTTTCCTCCAGCCTGCTGAACCGCCGGCTGATCGGCACCCTGGCCGTTGACGACCGGGCGATCGGCAGCTCGGCGCTGATCGCGGTGCGCCAGACCGGCGGGGCGGTGGGCGCCGCCATTGCCGGCGCGACGGCCAACCTGGTCGGCTTCGGCGCGGGCCTCACGGTCGAAACCGCCCGGGCGGCGGCGCTGTGGGTGTTCGTCACCGCCCTGCCGCTGGCCGTGTTCGGCGCCTGGGCGGCATGGCGGCTGACCGTTGCGGCCAGCCGCCCCTCGCCTCGTTAGATCAAGCCGCGGCGGCCTTCGGCGCCTTCCGCACTTCGTCGGAATAGGCGTCCATGACGGTCTTGCAGATCTGGCCCGGGGTGAAGCGATGCGCCCCGATCTCGCCGACCGGGGTGATCTCCGCCGCCGTGCCGGTCAGGAACACCTCGGTGGCCTTCGCCAACTCGTCCGGCTGGATATGGCGCTCGATCACCTCGATGCCGTTGCGGCGCGCCAGCTCGATCGCCGTCTGCCGGGTCAGGCCGTTCAGGAAGCAATCCGCCGTCGGCGTGTGAAGCTTGCCGTCGATGGCGATGAACACATTGGCGCCGGTCGCCTCGGCGACATAGCCGCGGTAGTCGTACATCAGCGCGTCCTGGTAGCCCTCGGCCTCGGCCTTGTGCTTGGCCAGGGTGCAGATCATGTACAGGCCGGCGGCCTTGGCGTGCACCGGCGCCGAATCCGGCGACGGGCGGCGCCAGTCGGACAGCGTCAGGCGGATGCCCTTCATCTTCGCCTCGGCCGAGAAATAGCTGGGCCATTCCCACACGGCGATGGCGACATGGATGGTGTTGGCCTGGGCCGAAACCCCCATCATCTCCGACCCCCGCCAGGCCACCGGCCGCAGATAAGCTTCGGTCAGGCCGTTCTTCTCCAGCGTCAGCTGCTTCGCGGCATCGAGCTCCGCCGTGCTGTAGGGCAGCTTCATGCCGAGCGTGGTGGCCGAGAACTCCAGCCGCTTGGAATGCTGCGTGCCCTTGAAGATGCGGCCGTTGTAAGCGCGCTCCCCTTCGAATACAGAACTGGCGTAGTGTAGCCCGTGAGTCAGGACATGGATGTTGGCGCTACGCCACTCGACCAGCTTGCCGTCCATCCATATCCAGCCGTCGCGGTCATGGAAGGGAGTCGTCGACATGATGGGGCCTTTCCCGGATTGTCATTAAGTTTCGCTGTCAGACCGCGAGCGGTAACATTCGGGGCCAAATCAAGTCAACATGGCTGACATAAAATCACCCGTAAACCCGCTCTTCCTCCGCGAGGAGGAGATCCGACAAGGCATCGAACTGCTATTCTACGCCTATCGCGGCTTCACTGCCGAGCCCGATGCGCTGCTCGCAACCCTGGGTCTCGGGCGGGCGCATCACCGTGCGCTTTATTTCGTCGGGCGGCATCCGGAGATCACGGTCAGTGCGCTGCTGGCGATTCTGCGCATCACCAAGCAGAGCCTGGGGCGGGTTTTGAACGACCTGGTCGAGCGCGGTTATGTCGAGCAGCGCCAAGGCCAGCGCGACCGGCGGCAGCGCCTGCTGATCCTGACCGGCAAGGGCGCTGGGCTGGAGCGCCAGCTGTTCGAGAGCCAGCGCCGGCTGATCGGCCAGGCCTATCGCAGCGCCGGGGCGGACGCGGTGGACGGCTTCCGCAAGGTGCTGGAGGGGCTGATCGACCTGAGCGAGCCCGACGCCGTCGAGGAGCCGGAGACCCCGGCACCACGCGTCGCCAGCCGATAGCACAGCCATGGCGATGACCCCGGACGAACCCGCCCACATCCTGGTCGTCGACGACGACCGGCGGCTGCGCGAGCTGCTGCGCAAATACCTGGTCGAGAACGGCTTCCTGGTGACGGTGGCGGTCGACGCCGCCGATGCGCGGGAGAAGCTGGCCGCCATCGCCTTCGACCTCCTGGTGCTGGATGTGATGATGCCCGGCGAGACCGGGCTGCAGCTGACGGCGGATCTGCGCCAGCGGCTGGCGACGCCGATCCTGCTGCTGACGGCGATGAGCGAGGCCGAGGACCGTATCGCCGGGTTGGAAAGCGGCGCCGACGACTATCTGCCGAAACCGTTCGAGCCGCGCGAGCTGGTGCTGCGCATCAACAGCATCCTGCGCCGCCTGGTGCCGGCCCCGGCGCGGGCCGCCGGCACCATCCGCCTCGGCAGCTTCACCTTCGACATCGAGCGCAGCGAATTGACGCAGGAGGGCGAGCATGTCCGCCTGACCACCGGCGAGGAGAACCTGCTGCGCATCCTGGCCCAGCATGCCGGTGAGACCGTGTCGCGCGAGACGCTGACCGACTCCGGCATGATCGATGGCGGGGTCCGGGCAGTCGACGTGCAGGTGACGCGACTTCGGCGTAAGATCGAGCCGGATCCGCGCCTGCCCCGTTATCTCCACACCGTGCGCGGCGAAGGCTATGTGCTG
>NZ_JBYRFX010000973.1:0-3809 GCF_057815775.1 Inquilinus sp. | reverse complement strand
TCGACCCCCGCCTTGGCCATCGCCGCGCGCAGGCCGTTGACGCGGCCCACCCGGCTCGAGGTCTTGATCGGGCCCGAGATGAAGCCGAAGCGGCGGTGACCCAGGCCGACCAGGTGCCGGCCGGCCACCTTGCCGCCGAGTTCGTTGTCGACGCTGACGCTGCAGGCCACCACCGCCTCCGCCCCCTGGCCGCGCCGGTCGAAGGCGGCGACGACCAGGCCGCGCCGGGTCAGGTGGGCGATATGGTCGAAGGACAGCGGCGAGGAGCTGAAGATGACGCCGCGCACGCCGGAGGCGAGCAGCGTCTCGGCATAGCGGGCCTCCAGCTGCGGGTCCCGCTCGGCATTGCAGAACAGCACCTTGTAGCCGAGTGCGGTGGCCGCGCGTTCGACC
Source organism: Inquilinus sp. (assembly GCF_057815775.1). Classification (NCBI taxonomy): domain Bacteria; kingdom Pseudomonadati; phylum Pseudomonadota; class Alphaproteobacteria; order Rhodospirillales; family Rhodospirillaceae; genus Inquilinus; species Inquilinus sp. Next base: position 3,416 of record NZ_JBYRFX010000973.1, on the reverse strand, counting down.
TTGTGCGCCAGGGCACCCCAGAACGGGTTGGCGACCGACGGCACGATCAGGCCGATGGTCCGGTTGCGGCCGGATTTGAACTGCTGGGCCAGCGCGTTCGGGGTGTAGCCCAGCACCTCGATCGCCTGCAGCACCCGCGCCTTGGTCTCGGCCTGCATGCGCCCGTGCCGGCCGTTCAGCACGTTGGACACCGTGCTCGCCGACACACCCGCCGCCCGCGCCACATCGAGAATGCTCGCCACGATCCCCCGATTCCTGCTGGCCACCATTGAGGCGACCGATTCAGTGCAACGATTTATCAGCCATAGCGCCTGGCCAGCACTGCTGTCAAATGGCTGATCGCCTGATGGTTGAGAACCATCGGCAGACAGCGGGTTGACTTCTTCGGATCGTCTGGTGTTACGTTGCACCAACCAGTGCATCACGAAGGCGCGGCAAGCGCCCCACCATCCCAAGGGGGAGAGCCGACATGTCCAGGAGACTGAACCGACGCGCCGCGCTGCTGCAGGGCGGCACCCTGATGGGCGGGCTGGCCCTGGCCGGGCTGGCGCCGCGCGCCTTCGCCCAGGACGCGGCCCGCATCCGCTTCGGCGGCTATGTCGAATCGCAGGAGCAGCTGACCCAGACGCTGGCGACGCTGAAGGCCTATACCGACCGCAATCCCGGCGTCGACATCGTCCCGGAATTCACCAATTTCGGCGCCTTCACCGACAAGCTGGCGACCGAGGCCGCGGGCGGCAACGCCCCCGACATGTTCAGCGTCAATGTCGACCTCTTGGGCGAATACGCCCGGCGCGGCGTGCTGGCGCCGCTGAACGCCTATATCCCGAAGCCGCTGGACCTGTCCGACTATGTCGACGGGGCGATCAAGGCTGGCACGCTGGGCGGCCAGCTCTATGCCATCCCGAACGACTGCATCGCCCCGGCGATCACGGTCAAGACCGCGGTGTTCGAGGAGACGGGCGTGCCCCTGCCCGACCAGATGTGGAGCTGGGAGCAGCTGGCCGAGACCGCCGTGGCGATCAGCAAGGCCAAGGGCAAGCGCTTCTGGGGGCTGGAGGATGCGGGGTCGAACTACATCCCCTGCGACATCTTCCTGCGCGGCATGGGCAAGTCGATGTTCACGCCGGAGCGGCAGTTCGGCTTCGGCCGCGACGACCTCGCCGAATGGTTCGCCTACTGGGCTCGGCTGCGCGATGCCGGCGGCGTCCCGCCCGGCGAGGTCCAGGCCCTGGCCAATGGCGACGACCCCGCCCTGACCGGCCTGATCTCCGGCCGGGCCGCGATGTTCGCTTCGCTCACCGACAGCTTCGTCGGGCTGCAGGCGCTGACCGAGGACGATCTGGTCCTGCACATGCTGCCGAACGGCTTCAAGGGCGGGACGCTGGTGCAGCACCACTACACCTATGCCGGCAACTCCACCGGCCTGTGGTCGAAGTCGCCGCACAAGGACCGGATGATCGACATCATCCGCTTCATGCATTTCGAGCCGGCGGGGATCGAGCTGTACTATCGCGGCAGCGGCATGGTGCCGGCGTCGAAGGCCGGCCGCGCCGCGCTGGCCGGCGAAGGCACCGATTCCGACCGCAAGATCATCGCCTATATCGACCTGCTGCAGCAGAACCCGGCGCCGCCGCGCTATCCCGGCATCACCGGGATGTCGGGCATGCTGCGGCGGGCCAACGAGGCGGTGGCCTTCGGCAAGATGACGCCGCAGCAGGCCGCCGACCAGTTCATCGGCGAAGCCCAGGCGCGGCTGTGAGGCGGCGGCGCGGCGTCGGCACATCGGCGGAGCAGAACGGCGCCGCCTTCCTGTTCCTGGCGCCCTGGATCATCGGCGCCGTGTGCCTGACGCTGGGGCCCATCCTGGCGTCGCTGTACCTGTCCTTCACCAATTACGACCTGTTCAACCCGCCGGTCTGGGCCGGGCTGAAGAACTACGAGCGGCTGCTGTTCGCCGATCCGCGCTACCTGCAGGCGGTCAAGGTCACCTTCACCTACGTCTTCTTGTCGGTGCCGCTGAAGCTGGCCTTCGCCCTGATGGTGGCGGTGACGCTGAACCGCGGCATCGCCGGGCTCGGCCTCTATCGCGGGCTGTACTACCTGCCGTCGCTGCTGGGCGGCAGCGTCGCCGTGGCCATCATGTGGCGGCAGATTTTCAGCTATGACGGGCTGATCAATCACATCCTGCTGTGGTTCGGCATCGACGGGCCGAGCTGGATCTCGAACCCGGACACGGCGCTGTTCACCCTGGTCAGCCTGGCGGTGTGGCAGTTCGGATCGCCGATGATCATCTTCCTGGCCGGGCTGAAGCAGATCCCGCAGGACCTCTACGACGCTGCCGCGGTCGATGGCGCCGGCCCGGTCACCAAGTTCCTGCGGATCACGCTGCCGCTGCTGACGCCGATCATCTTCTTCAACTTCGTGATGCAGATGATCGGCGCGTTCCAGGCCTTCACGCCGTCCTTCATCATCAGCAACGGCACAGGCGGGCCGGCGGATTCGACGCTGTTCTACACCCTGTATCTCTACGAACAGGGCTTCACCAACTTCCAGATGGGCTATGCCTCGGCCATGGCCTGGATCCTGGTCGGCATCATCGCCACCGCGACCGCCGTCGCCTTCCTGTCCGCCCGCTTCTGGGTGCATTATGGGGACGACCGATGACCGCCCCGGCGCACGACAGTGGCCGGATGGCAGCCAGCGCCCTGCCCTTCTGGATGGCCGATGTGCGGCCGAAGCGGATCCTGCTCCACCTGGCGCTGATCGCCGGCGCCGTGGTGATGATCTACCCACTGCTGTGGCTGGCCAGCAGTTCGCTGAAGCCGTCCAGCCAGATCTTCTCCGACCCCGGGCTGTGGCCGTCGAAGCTGCGGCTGCAGAACTACGCCGATGGCTGGCGCGGCGCCGCCCTGCCCTTCAGCGTGTTCTTCGCCAATTCCTTCCTGATCGCCGGCCTCGCCGTGATCGGCAACGTCATGGCCTGCAGCCTGGTCGCTTATGCCTTCGCCCGGCTGAACTTCCGGTTCAAGCGCACCCTGTTCGGGCTGATGCTGGCCACCATCATGCTGCCGCTGCATGCGACGCTGATCCCGCAATACATCCTGTTCCACAGCCTGGGCTGGGTGAACACCATCCTGCCGCTGGTGGTGCCGAAGTTCCTGGCGGCGGACGCCTTCTTCGTCTTCCTGATGGTGCAGTTCATCCGCGGCATCCCGCGCGAGCTGGACGAGGCCGCGGCGATCGACGGCGCCGGGCCGTTCCGGATCTACCGCTCGATCATCCTGCCGCTGCTGACCCCGGCCCTGGTCACCACAGCCGTGTTTTCTTTCATCTGGACCTATGAGGATTTCCTGACGCCGTTGGTCTACCTGACCGACATGGCGTCCTATACCGTGCCGCAGGGGCTGCGGCTG
>NZ_JBYRFX010000972.1:0-1865 GCF_057815775.1 Inquilinus sp. | reverse complement strand
GGCGGACCTGCTGGACGGCGGGGCCGGGGCCGATGCCTTCAACGGCGGCGCCGGCAAGGATATTCTGACCGGCGGGGCCGGTGCCGACCGCTTCGCCTATTCCACGGCCGGCGACAGCATCGGCTCCGGCGTCGACCGGATCACCGATTTCAGCCACGCCCAGCAGGACCGGATCGACCTGACCAGGATCGACGCCAACACCAGCGCGGCCGGGGACCAGGCGTTCAGGTTTATCGGCACCGGTGCCTACACCCACCATGCCGGCGAACTGCACTATGCCTTCTCCGGCGGCGATACGATCATCGGCGCCGACGTCGATGGCGACGGTACCTCCGATATCAATATCGTGCTCACCGGCCTCATCACCCTGCAGGGCGGCGACTTCTATCTGTAGTGACGGCACAATCGTCACCGGACCGACGCCAAACACCCGATAGAAAGGGCGCGAATCCTGTTATAGTTTTGCTTGCATAATGGCCGGCCATACCGGCTGTCGCCAATCCCCCTTCAGCGGTTCGTCATGCCGGATGAACGCACCCTCGCCGATCTGATCGGCCAGACCTATGCCGCGGGCCTCGGCGACGAGGATTGGCCGTCGCTGCTCGACCGCGTATCGGCCGTGCTCGGCGGCGAAGCCCTGGCCCTGCACCCGACCGGCGCGCCGCTGTCGTCGGATGCGGCGATCCGGGTCGGCTGCGATCCGGCCTATGTGCCGCTGTACAACGCCTATTATCACCAGACCTGGCCGATCCTGCCGAAGCTGCCGCGGCTGGCCCCGGGATCGGTCTTCATCGACCGCATGCTGGTGCCGCAGGCGGATTTCATCCGGACCGAATTCTACAACGACTACATCAAGCCCCAGGGCGGCCACAGCGGCCTGTACTGGATCGATGTCGACCGGCATGGCCTGGCCTCGCACATGTCGGTCTGGCGGTCGGCGCGGCGGCCGGATTGGTCGGAGGACGAGGTCCGCCTGCTGCAGCATATCGGCCCGCATCTCGGCCGTGCCTTGAAGATCCAGCAGCGCCTTTCGGCGGTGGCGGCGCGCGAGGCCGAGGATGCCACGCCGCTGCTGGCGCCGCGCGAACGGGATTGCCTGGCCTGCGTCGCCCGCGGCGCCTCCAGCAAGCAGGTGGCGTTGCGCCTGGCCCTGTCGGTCCATACGGTCAACGACTATGTGGCGTCGGCGATGCGCAAGCTGCAGGCGACCAGCCGCACCGAAGCCGTCGCCACCGCCCTGATGCTCGGCCTGCTCGACGGCTGACCGCCGTCCCCGGCAATCCCCGATTCGTGGGGGATTGAGACCACCTTCCCATCCCCGGACAATGTGATCCACAGCCTCGCACCGGCCGGACGCCATCCGGCAGGATCATCCTGTGACCGGACACCCCGCGGCCAAGCGGGCCCGCGATCCGGGGAAGCGAGGCAGAACGGGGACCTGCCATAGGACATTGCGCGGACCGCATGCGGCGGTCGGCGGAGCGGCCTGCCCTGTGTTGGGGGGCCCGGTCAGGAGAATTCGATGCCTGTTCACGTCGGCCCCGCCAGAGGGCCAGCGACATCGGGTGGATCGACAGCGACGATACGTCGTGCCTGCGCCTCGAGCTGGGGCCGGACGCCTGGTCCGGCGATGGCGATCCGACGGCGGGCCCGTCCGCCTGGTTCGAGGAAGTGAGATTTGGCCCGGCCGAGAGCTGCCCGGTGCCGGAACCCGGCTGACGGTCGGCACGGACCCTGGCGGCATCGCTGCCGGCGTCTTCGCCATTCCCATCCATTCCCCTGAAGGCCGGCCCCGCGGGCTCGGCCTCGAGAAAAGGTTTCATCCCATGAGTTTGCGACTTTGCTCCGCCCTGCTCTGCGCCAGC
>NZ_JBYRFX010000971.1:0-3816 GCF_057815775.1 Inquilinus sp. | reverse complement strand
GGCGACGTGCAACTCGCCGGCATGGTGGGTGAAGGCACCGGTGCCGATGAAGCTGAAGGGCTGGTTGCCGCTGAGGGCGGTGTTGGCATCGATCTGGTGCAGATCGCTCTTGTCGCCTTCGGTGTGGCTGAAATCGGTGATCCGGTCGGCATTGACGCCGGTCACGGTGTGGCTGGCCGCGGAAAAGACGAACCGGTCGGCCCCGGTGCCGCCCGTCAGGACATCCTTGCCGGCCCCGCCGTCGAGGACGTCATTGCCGGCATTGCCGACCAGGGTGTTGGCGGTGGCGCCGCCGGTGAGGACGTCATTTCCCCAGCTGCCGGCGACATTCTCGATCCCGGTCAGCACATCGCCCTGGGCGTTGCCACCGACCCCGGTTCCAGCCGCGATGCTGACGGTGACGCCGATCGTGCTCTCGCTGTACGTCGCGGTGTCGATGCCGGCACCGCCATCGAGATGATCGGCCCCGGCGCCGCCGCGGAGCACGTCGTTGCCGACACCGCCCTGGAGCGTGTCATCGCCGGCGAGGCCGCTGAGGGTGTCGTTGCCGGCCAGGCCCGACAGCAGGTCGACCTTCTGCGACCCGGTCTGGGTGTCGTCGCCGGCGAACAGGGCGATGGCGAGACCGGAGAGATCGCCGTTGCTGATGGCGGAATAGGCGGTGGCGGCGGTGATCGAGGTGTCCGAGAAGGTGGCGATGGCGCCGCCGCCCTGCGACAGCACGATGCCGGTGACGAGCCCGGTGATGCCGAACAGCCCGGCGCTGAGGCCGGTGCCGGTCAGGTCGACCGATACGCCGTCGAAATCGATATGGACGGCGGTGGTGGTGAAGGTGGTGATGTGCGGGTTGGTGAAGGCGAGATCGCCCAATGCGTCGAATGAGAAGCCGGCGCCGTTGAGGCCGTTGGGCGCGTTCACGGTCAGCGTGGTCATGCAGAAACCCCTGTTCGGTGCCCGGATTCCAGATCCGGCCACCGTCGTTGAGAATAGAATCGTATGCTAACGGGGTGTCGTCAGGTCGGACAAACGCATTTCGCAGGAATTCTTGGGCCAATCCTGCTTGACGATGCATCGAATCCATTGAGTCCCGCAGGATCATGGGATGCATAAGATTTTAAATCTTTAAATCATATATTGATAATCAGGATTCTGCGGCGAAATGACCAAGGGAAAGCGGGCGCGGATGGGGTGAGACGGCGGCTGACACGTCCTCCCGATCCTCTGCTAGTCTGGCCGCCACAGACCCCGATCACACGGTGCCGAGATGAGCGCAGACCAGCCGACCCGCACGCCGTCGCCGCAGGATGCCGGCAACCCGTTGCTCACGCCCTGGACGACGCCATTCGGCAGCCCGCCCTTCGGCCGGATCGCGGTGGAGCATTTCCGCCCGGCCTTCGACACGGCTTTGGCCGAGCATGCCAGGGAGATCGACGCGATCGCCGGCAATGCCGCGGCGCCGAGCTTCGACAACACCATCGTGGCGCTGGAGCGCAGCGGCCAGGCGCTGGGCCGCGTCGCCGCCACATTCTTCAACCTGACCTCCGCGCACAGCAATGACGCGCTGGAGGCGGTGGAGCTGGAGATGGCACCGCTGCTGGCCCGGCACCACAACGCGGTCCAGCAGAACCCGGCGCTGTTCCGCCGGATCGACACGCTGTTCGCCGGCCGTGCGGATCTGGGCCTGACGCCGGAGCAGGCGCGGGTGCTCGAGCGCTATCACATCCGCTTCACCCGCAGCGGTGCCGGGCTGGGGGACGCGCCGAAGCGCCGGCTGGCGGAGATTGCGGAGCGGCTGGCCACATTGGGCACGCAATTCGGCCAGAACGTGCTGGCCGACGAGAAGGCCTATGCCCTGGTGCTGGACGGCGAGGCCGATCTCGCCGGCCTGCCCGAGGTGCTGCGCGACGCGGCGGCCGAGGCGGCGGCGGGTCGCGGCCTGCCGGGCAAGCATGCCATCACCCTGGGCCGGTCGAGCATCGAGCCGTTCCTGCAGTTCTCGTCACGCCGCGACCTGCGCGAAACCGCGTTCAAGGCCTGGCTCGCGCGCGGCGAAAGCGCCGCCGCCGACAACCGCCCGATCATCGCCGAGACGGTGGCGCTGCGGGCGGAACAGGCCGGCCTGCTGGGCTATCCCAGCTACGCCGATTTCCGCCTGGCCGACACCATGGCGAAGACGCCGGAGGCGGCGCTGGGCCTGCTGTATTCCGTCTGGCCGGCAGCCCGCTCCCGGGCGGCGGATGAGCAGGCGAAGCTGCAGGCGCTGGTGGCGTCCGAGGGCGGCAATTTCGAGATCGCCGCCTGGGACTGGCGCTATTACGCCGAACAGCAGCGCAAGGCGGAATTCGACCTCGATGAAGGCGAGCTCAAGCCCTATCTGCAGCTCGACCGCATGATCGCGGCGGCGTTCGACACGGCGCACCGGCTATTCGGCCTGTCCTTCGCCGAGCGGCACGACGTGCCCACTTGGCACCCCGATGTCCGGGCCTGGGAGGTCACGGGGGCCGACGGCCACCTGGTCGGGCTGTTCTACGGCGATTACTTCGCCCGGCCGTCGAAGCGCAGTGGCGCCTGGATGGATGCGATCCGCGAGCAGGACAACCTCGACGGCGTGGTCCGGCCGATCGTGGTCAACGTCATGAACTTCGCCAAGGCGGCGGAGGGCACGCCGAGCCTGCTGAGCTTCGACGACGCCCGCACCCTGTTCCACGAATTCGGCCACGCCCTGCACGGGCTGATGTCCGACGTCACCTATCCCGCCATCTCCGGCACCAATGTCGCGCGCGATTTCGTCGAATTCCCGTCGCAGCTCTACGAACACTGGCTGGAGCGGCCGGAGATCCTGCGCCGCCACGCTCTGCATTACCGCACCGGCGAGCCGATGCCGGAGGAGCTGCTGCAACGTGTGCTGGCGGCGCGGAACTTCAACCAGGGTTTCGCCACGGTCGAGTTCATCTCTTCCGCCCTGGTCGATCTCGACTTCCATGCCGCCGGCGCCGATGCGTCCGACCCGGCGGCGTTCGAGCGGCAGTCGCTGGCCCGGATCGGCATGCCGGCGGCGATCGCGATGCGGCACCGGCCGCCGCATTTCCAGCATGTCTTCGCCGGCAGCGGCTATTCTGCCGGCTATTACAGCTATCTCTGGTCCGAGGTGCTTGATGCCGACGGCTTCGGCGCGTTCGAGGAGGCCGGCGACGTGTTCGACCCCGCTGTGGCCAAGCGGCTCGGCGACTTCGTCTACTCCGCCGGCTAGCGCCAGGACCCGGCCAAGGCCTACCAGGACTTCCGAGGCCGCCCGCCGGAGCCGGCGGCGCTGCTGCGGAAGCGGGGCCTGGCCGAGGCGGCGGAGTAGCCGGCCGCGCTCAGCGGTCGGCGAACAGCCCGTTGATCTCCTTGTGCGGCGCGGCGTCGGCGGCATAGCCGAAGCTGCCCTGGTCGTGGATCTCCCGCGCCGCGCGCAGGAAGGCGCCCAGCGCGGCCCGCGCCAGGGACCCGCCGACGCTGATGCGCTTGACCCCGATTCCGGCAAGCTGGTCGACGGTGAAGCGGGCGCCGACCAAACCCATGACGACATTCACCGGCCGGTCGACCGCGCGCACGACGGCAGAGATGTCGTCCAGGCTGGCCAGGCCGGGGGCGTAGAGCACGTCGGCCCCGGCGCGCTCGTAGGCCTGCAGGCGCGCGATGGTGTCGTCGAGGTCGGGGTTGCCTCGGATGAGGTTCTCGGCGCGGGCGGTGAGCGTGAAGGGGAAGTCGAGGTTCTGGGCAGCCTCCACGGCCGCGGCGACTCGCTCGACGGCCTCGTCGAGGTCGTAGATG
>NZ_JBYRFX010000970.1:0-7169 GCF_057815775.1 Inquilinus sp. | reverse complement strand
TGTAGATGCGCACGCCGGGGTGCTTGGCGTGCAGCGTGCGCACGCCTTCCGGCACCGCCACCAGCGCCATGAAGCGGATCATCTCGTCCGGCACGCCGTGGCGGTTCAGCACGTCGATCGCATGGACCGCGGAATTGCCGGTGGCCAGCATCGGGTCGACGGCGATGAAGATGCGGCCCTGCGGCTCCGGCAGCTTCACCAGGTATTCGACCGGCATCTTGGTGTCGTGGTCGCGGTACAGTCCGATATGGCCCTGGCGGGCGGACGGGATCAGCTCGATCAGCCCTTCGGTCATGCCCAGGCCGGCGCGCAGGATCGACACCAGCGCCACCTTCTTGCCCATCAGCACCGGGGCGTCCATCAGCTCCAGCGGCGTCTCGATCTGCTCCGTCGTCATCGGCAGGTCGCGGGTGATCTCATAGCCCATCAGCAACGAGATCTCGCGCAGCAGGCGCCGGAACCCATTGGTCGACCGCCCCTTGTCGCGCATGTGCGACAGCTTGTGCTGGATCAGCGGGTGGTCGAGGATGAAGAGATTGGGGAATTCGGGCAGCGACTTCATCGGGCCTCGGCGCGGCGGTTTCGGCCCGACCATACAGGGCCGGGCCGATGGTTCCAAGGGCCGCGCCGGACTCGGGCGCTACGCCTGTTCGAGGGTGAAGCCTTCGTCCAGCCAGCCGGTCAGGCCGCCGATCATCACCTTCACCGGCCGGCCCAGCTCGGCCAGCCGGAGCGCGGCGCGATCGGCGCCGTTGCAGTGCGGCCCGGCGCAATAGACCACGAACAGCGTATCCACAGGCCATTCCGCCATCCGCTCCGCCGTGATCTCGCGGTGCGGCAGGTTGATCGCGCCGGCGATCCGGCCGGCGGCATAGGCGTTCGGGCCGCGGGCCTCGGCCAGGATGAAGTCGGGGGCGCCGGAGGCCAGGGCGGCGTGGACGTCGGAACAATCGGTCTCATGGCTCAGCCGCGCCCGGAAATGGGCCAGCGCCGCGGCGGACGGGGCGGCGGGAATGGCGGCGACGGTGCTGGGCGCGTGCACGCGCTTCGTATGCATGGGCTTCGGGGCGGGGCTGGTCATCGCGGGTCTCCGGTTGGGATGGCCGCCACTGTGCCCAGCCGCCGTCCCGGCCGCCATTGGCGCTAACGACAGGGATCGGGCAGATCTTGCCAATCTGGTCCTGAAGCGCCGTCAGGGCCGGAAGAAGCGGTGGCCGCCGATGGTGGTGAGATAGGCGTCATCCGTCGCCCAGGCCGGGGCCCGCACCCGGGCCGGGGCGTAGAAATGGGTGGCGCCGCCGGTCGGGTCGGTGAAGATGCCGGCCATCACATGCAGCGCCACCGACCAGGCGATGCGGAACCGCGGCATGTCGCGGATGGTCAGGTCGCCGGTGGTCCAGGGGAACTGGCCGCGGTCGCCGATCACGGTGCAGATGGTCTTGGGATAATCCGGGTTGCGCAGCCGGTTCAGCACCACCTGGGCCACCGCCAGCTGGCCCAGCCTCGCCTCGCCCTGGGCCTCGAAATACACGGCATAGGCCAGGCAGCTGGCCTGGTGCAGCACCGTGGGCCGCGCCCGCGGGTCGGCCAGCCGCAGCCGCGCCACGATCAGGCGCCGGATCTGGTCCGGGTTGAAGCCGCCCCGGCCGGCGGGCTGCGCCGGCGCCGGCTGGGCGGCGGGCATGTCCGGGCGGCTCGGGATCAGGCTGCCTGGATCGGGATCCGGCGGCATGATCCAGCCTTCGCCGGGCAGGGGCTGTGCCCGCAGCCCCTGCGACGGCACCAAGCACAGCAGCGCCAGCACTGCCAATAGCGGCGCGAGGTGGCGGACACGGCGCATCAGGGCGGCGGCGGTGGTGGCTGGAACAAGGGCAACTCGACCGGCCCGTCCGGCCCGCGCAACGTCACCGACCCGGCAGCGATGCTGTCGACATGCCAGCCGGACAGGTCGTCGCCCGGATGCGCGGTCAGGATCTCGCCGGTGTCGTCGCGGCGCAGCATGGCGATGGACTGGTCGCCGGCCACGATCAGGCCCTGCACCGTCAACGCCGGCGGCGGCGCGGCCACTGCCTCCACCGGAGGGGCTTCCTCCACCGCCGGCGGCGGTGCCGGCCCCCGGCGCGTGGCGCTGAACAGCGGCCGTTCGACCGTTTCGGTCAGCGTCGTCAGCTCCGGCGCCGCCATTAGCGCGGGCGGCGGGCCTGCCGCCGGCTCGTTCATCGGCACCGCGGCCTGGGCATCGCCGGCGCGGACAATGGCCGGCACCGCGGTCGGGTCGTCCGGCTGCAGCAGGTAGGAGGCGCCGATGGCGATCGGAGCGACCAGGACCAGAAGCCGCGTCAACGGGTGCCATGCCATGTCAGCTGCCTTCCGCCGGGCGGCGCATCACGCCATAGAGATCGACCGACACCGCCAGCTCCGGATCCTCGCCGCCTTCCGTCGACGCGGCCCGGATGGCGAAGGCGGGGATGAACAGCGGCGGTGCCCCGGCCTCGAAGGCGTGCAGGATGTCGCGCAGCGACTCGGTCCGGGCGCTGAAGCTGGCGCGCAGGCCGACCTTGATGTAGCCGGGATCCTCGATCGAGGGCAGCACCAGCATGCTGTCGATCCGGCCGCCCTGCCCGGTGACGATGCCGGACACCATCTGCTGCAGCGCGGCGCCGGCGATGGCCGGGTTGGCGCCCTGCAGCGCCGGCGTGTCACCGCCCGCCGCGGCCACCAGCGCGGCCTTGCGCGTCTCCAGCCGGTCCCGCATCAGCGACAGCCGGGCCAGCAGGGCCAGCTCCTGCCGCAGCCCGGCGGCGGTGTCTTCGGCGTCGCGGATCGCCACCGCCCCGGCGGCGAAGCCGGCGCCGAGGCCGACCAGCACCAGCAAGAGCAGGCCGATGGCGACGGCGCGGGCGGCGGCGGGGCTCAAATTGAAGCTCATGGTCGTGCCCCCGGCCCGGCCGCGGCCGGAACCAGCGTCGCGGTCACGACGAAGCGGTCCTGGTTGCGCTGGGAGTCGCGGACGCTCGGCGCGGCGAAGGCCACGGCGTCGAGCTGCGGCATCGCCGACAGCAGCGGGATCAGGCTGGCGGTGTCGTCGGCGAAGCCGCCCAGCCGCAGCGTGCCCTGGTCCAGCGACAGCTCAGTCAGCCAGGCATTGTCCGGCACCGTGTGGCTGACCGCCTCGATCAGGGCGGAGACATAGGGCGTGGTCCGGCGCTGGGCGCCGAGATAGGAATCCGCCTCCTCCAGCGCCCGGATCTCGGACTGCAGCGCGCTGACCGGCGCGGTGGCCCCCCGCGCCGACGCGACCTGGTCGCGCAGCTCGGACACATCGGACCACTGCGCCGCCACCGCCCAGATCAGCCAGACGGCGGCGATCGCGGCCGGCACGCCGAGGCCGAGGCCGCACAGCCAGCCGAGGCGGCGCAGCGCGCCGCGGCGCACGGCATCGATGTCGCGGCGCAGGTCGGGCCCCGGCGGCCCGGCCGGATCCTCGGCGGCCAGGTCGACCACATCGGGGCACCAGCCGGCAGCGGCCCCGGCCTGCAGCCCGGCCTCGATCCGGTCGCGCGGCACCGCCGACAGCTCGACCGCGATGGCAGCGTCGCCGGCGGGGCCCAGGCGGCGGGCGCCGAAGGCCACGGTGTCGGCCGGCCAGGGCGTCAGGCGGTCGATCTCGAAGCGCAGCACCCGGCCCAGCGCCGACTCGGCGGCACGCGGCAGGGTGATGCGGCGGCGCAGCCCGTCTTCGGCCGGGAAGCGCAGGATGATCTCGGCGCCGCGCGCATCCGCCGGCGGCCGCGCCGTCGGGTTGAACGGCACGTCGCGCAGCGTCCGGCGGCCGCGGGTCTCGATCAGCCGCGGGCCGTCCTGCCGCCACAGCAGGATCAGCCGGCGCCGCCGCGCCACCGGGCGGTGCAGCCAGCGGTCCGGCACCAGGGCGGCCAACTCGCGGCTCCACCAGCGCAGGAATGCAGCCAATCGACTGATCAAGCCGGCGATCATGCCGGGTCCTCCCCCTCGCGCCGGCCGGGTCGGGGGTCGAACCCGGCCTCGCGCCAATCCAGGATACGATAAAACGCCTTCTGGTCGGGCGCGATCCAGATCACCGCTTCGACCCGGCCGCGCCCGCCACGGCTGGTGGCGGCATCCACGGTGATGGCGAAGATCGGCCCGGCAGTGGTCCGCAGCAGGTTGGCCGCGTCGGGCGGCAGCAGCGCGGCCAGCCGTTCCGGCGTCGGCGCCGGCCGCTGCCGGCGGGCCCGCACCACCGCCTCGGCCTGCGACTTGCCGACGCCGGGCAGGGCCTGCAGCACCAGCCGGTCGGCGGCGAACGGATTGATCGCGGCGGCGGGCGACAGCACGGTGACATGCGGCATCAGCGCATCGGCGATGGCGCGGGTGATGCCGGGCACCTGGCGCAGCTCTTCAGGCGACTGGAACGGCCGGCCGGGGGTCTTGGTGTCTTCTCCATCGGGCCCGCCAGGTCCGCCGGTTGCCGCGGCCGGCGGGCGCACCGGTTGGAACGGCACGGCCTGCGCGCCGGGGTTGGTCTGGCCGACCGAGGCCCCGCCCGCCGGGGTCGCATTGCTGCCGCGCTGACGCAGGATGGCGGCGGCCAGGCGCGGCGCCGCCTCGGGCGTGCCCAGAACCGCGGTGATCAGCCGTTGCAGCGTGTCGGTATCCGCCCGGTTCAGGTCGATGCGGCCGGCCTCGTCGCGGATGCGGATGGTGACGCGGCCACCATCGGTGTCGACGGGATAGGCGGTGCCGTCGGCCACCCAGCCGTGATTGTCGTCGGCCGTGCCCAGGCCCAGCACGGCCAGCTCGACACCGCTGTGCAGCAGCGCGCGCAGCCGCACCTGCTCGGCGCCGTTGGCGGCGACCCGCGCCTCGGTCCGGCTGCTCAGGCTGAAGCCGATGGTCAGCATCGCCAGCATCACCAGCGTCCACAGCACCACGACCAGCGCGATGCCGCGCTCGCCGTCACGGGCGCTGCCGTGCCCCTGGGTGGGGTAGGGGTCAGCCGGCCTTGGCATCGTGCTGGGCCGACAGGCTGCAGAAATCGCCATTCGCGGAGGACGGCGCGGAGGGCGGCGTGGCGGATGCGGTCGCCGGGGTGGTTCCGGGGATGGCTGGCGGTGGCGCGGCCGGGTTGGGTTGGCCGCCGGCGTTGCCGCCACTGGGCGGGTTCGGCGCCCCACCCTGCTGCCCGGCAGCATCCGGCGTCGGCGGGGCGGCGCCGTCCGCCAGCTGCGACCGGACGCAACCGGCCTCCACATCGACCGGCAACGGCACCACGATGTCCGGCCACAGCGCGTGCCCGGCCGCGTCGCGGCTGCGCAGCCGGATCAGCTGCGGCGGCGCCTGTCGGTCGGGCCAGGGCGTGACCCAGCGCGGCTTGGCCTCGCCCGGCACCGTGCCGTAATAGTCGAAGGCGAAGTGCGTCGGGCCCTGGGCCAGGACCAAATCGTCGGTGGTGGTCGCGTCGTCGAAGTCGCCGAGCTTCGGGTCGAAGCCGGCGCGGGCATAGCGCAGGGTTGAGATGCCGGGCGCCGTTTCGACATGGAAGATGGCGATGGCCAGGCCGGGCGCGCCGGGGAAGCCCGGGTCGGCCACGGCCATCCCGACCCGGTCGGTCTCGCCCAGGAATGCGACCGAAGGCTTGGCCCCGTCCTGCGCTTGATCCTGTCCCTGGCTTTGCTCCCCGTCATTTTGCCAGGTCAGGCGCCGGGCGGCGGCGGCCTCGCGCCGCAGCGTGCCCTGCACCAGGGCGATCGTCTCCGACGCCTCCGCTGCCGCCGCACCACGGTTCCAGCCGGCGGTGACGAAGCGCAGCCCGCCGGTCAGCAGCACCATCACCAGGGCCAGAACGACCATGGCGATGATCGTCTCGATCAGGGTGAAGCCCCGCTGATTCCGGCGGCGGGTCATGGCGCCGCCACCAGCGTCAGGGTGGTCATTTCGAAATGGCTGCCGGACGCGCCCTCCACCGCGATGCGCACCCGGGCCAGCGCGGCCGGGCGGCCGCCCAGCGCCACGACCTGGCGCGGCGCATCGGCCCAGCGGTCGGCGTCGATCTGCCAGCGATAGCCGTCGGATTCGCCGGCCAGGCGGCTGCCGGCCTTCAGCGGCGTGTCGGCGGTGTCCAGCTGGGCCGCAAGTCCTTCGGCCACGAAGGCGGCGCGCTGCAGCCCGTCGGCCCGCGCCAGCCCGGTCAGGCCGGTCGAAAAGATCCGGAAGATCACGGTCAGAATCAGGCCCAGGATGGTCAGGGCGACCACCACCTCGATCAGGGTGAAGCCCCGATCATGGGGGCCCTTACGCCCCATCGCCGGCCTCCGCGACGCGGACCCGGCCGGTCAGCCAGTTGACCTCGACCTCGTAGCTGCGGCCCTGGCCGGCCAGGCGGATGGTGCCTCCGGTCGACCGGCCGTCGGACAGGAAGCGGATGCCAGGCCGGCCGTCACGGTCGGCGGCGATATCGGCTGCCGTGATACTGACGGCGATGCCGTCGGCGATGCGGTTGCGCAGCGGCGCCTCGACCGGGCCGAAGGTCCGCCCCACCGGGTCGATCACCACGCCCCGGGGATCGTCGTGCAGGATCGCGTCGCTGCGGGCCTGCCGCGGCTCCGACGCCAGCGTCGCCACCGTGCGCTTCAGCGAGGCGGTGGCGGACCCATGCGCGAGCAGCGGCGGCACCAGGGCCGCCATCGCGCCGAGGATGACCAGGACCACCAGCAGCTCCAGCAGGGTGAAGCCGCGGCTGGCCCGGTCATGGGGCGCTTCACCAGCTGTTGATATCGGCGTCATCGCCGGTGCCGCCCTCACGCTTGTCGGCGCCGAAGGAGTAGAGGTCGTAGGCGCCATGTTGGCCTGGGGCGCGGTAGCCATAGGCGCTGCCCCAGGGGTCCTGCGGCAGGGCGTTGGTGCGCAGATAGGGTCCATTCCAGCCGCGCAGCCCGCCGGGATTGGCCATCAGCGCCTTCAGCCCCTGGGCCGTGGTCGGATAGCCGCCGATGTCGATGGCGTAGAGATCGAGGGCGGATTTGAAGTTCTCGATCTGCAGTCGTGCCGAATCCGACCGGGCGCCGCCGAGATAAGACAGGATGCGCGGCCCCACCAGCCCGGCCAGCAGGCCGAGGATGACCAGCACCACCAGCAGCTCGATCAGGGTG
>NZ_JBYRFX010000969.1:0-5934 GCF_057815775.1 Inquilinus sp. | reverse complement strand
AGGGCGTGGTCTGCACGATCGATGTGCCCGTGCCGCGTGCCGCGCGTGGATAAGCTCCTCACGGGTCGCCGCATTCTGATCGTCGAGGACGAGATGCTGGTCCTGATGATGGCCGAAGACTGTTTGCAGGACCTGGGGTGTTCGAACGTCAGCGCCGCCGCCACGGTCCTGCAGGCGCTGGACCTGATCGACGCGAACCGCTTTGACGCCGCCATGCTGGACATGAACCTGAACGGCGACAAGACTTACGCCGTGGCTGACGCGCTCGTCGCGCGCGGGGTGCCGTTCGTCTTCTCGACCGGTTATAGCGGCCACAGCATGAAGGAGGGCTATCGCGACTGGCCCATCCTGAAGAAGCCGTTCATGGACCGGCAGCTGGCCGAGATTCTGACGCGGACGCTGCCGCACTGACCGCCATCACGGCCCGGCTGTCGGCGCGTGTCGCACGGCCTCAGGGCCTGCCGCCGAAATCGACGTCCTTGGTCTCGACCGTCCCGGCCGTCCGCCCCGGCGCGGTCTGCTGGTTCCAGTAGAGGTTGGTGTGGGCGATGACCTGGTCCGGCGGCGGCGCGCCCCAGGCCGACTGGTCCTGCGCGGTGTGGGCGTCGCCGACCAGGGTCGCGTCGTAGCCCCGGACGAAGCCGCCATGCAGCGTCGAGCGGACGCACCAGTCGGACTCGGCGCCGACGATGACAAGCCGCCCGACCCCGAGGCCCGACAGCACGGTCTCCAGATCGGTGCCTTCGAAGGCATCGCCGTGGATCTTCTCGACCACCGGCTCGGCGTCATCAGGCGTCAGCTCGGGCACGATCTGCCAGGTGTCGCTGCCCTTCACCAGCTCGTCGTTGGAATGCTGGACCCAGATGACCGGGACGCGCTCCCGCCGCGCCCTCTCGACCAGGCGGCCGATATTCGCGACGACCGCATCGCGCCGGAGCGCCCCGGCGACGACGCCGGTCTGCACGTCGACGACGAGAAGGGCCGTGTTCGGCCGGTTCGCGAGCGTGGTCATGGTTCCCCTTCCTTCCGCAGCCCCGTCAGGTCATCGCGAAGACCGGCACGCGGTCGCCGACGCCGCGAAGGGTGAGGTCCTGCGGCCGGGTGTCCACGCCGCGCGACGACAGCAGCCGGGCCGATTCCGCATCCCGCACGATCGCCTGGGTGGCGAAGATGCTGTCCTCGGTGGCCAGCGCCTGCACGCGCGAAGCGATGTTGACGGTCTGGCCGAAATAATCCTGGCGATCGTTGAGGTTTACCGCGAGGCACGGCCCCTCATGGATGCCGATCTTCAGGATCAGCTCCTCCGCCCCCCGCCGCGCGTTCAGCTGCCGCATGGAGTCGCGCATGCGCAGCGCGGCCGAGACCGCCCGGTGCGGCACCGGGAAGGTCGCCATCACGGCGTCGCCGATGGTCTTGACCACCGCCCCGGCCTCGGACGCCACGATCTCGTTCAGGATCTGGAAGTGGGAGCGCACGAGGTCGTAGGCGACGAGGTCGCCGACGCGCTCATACAGATCGGTCGACCCCTTCAGGTCCGTGAACAGGAAGGTCAGGCTCATGATCTTGAGCCGCTGTTCGACGTCCAGCGTCTCAGTCCGGTAGAGGTCGCGGAAGGTCTGGTTGGTCAGCAGCCGCTTCGCCGTCAGGAACGGGCGGCGGCCGCCGATCAGGGTGCACATCTCCGGCCCCATGACATAGACGCCGACCAGCACCCGGCGCTCCGTCCGGTTGTCCAGCACGAGGCGCAGCGGACCGGGGGACAGGGTCGACCGGCCGACGCCGGAATGGCTGCTGGTGAAGACCAGGGACAGGTCGCGGCGCTCCGCCGTCGGCTCGCCCTCGACCTCGATCAGATGGGCCGTGTGGGTCACGGGATCGAAGATCACGACGGGCTCCACCGGGACCTGCAGCGCCAGGATCATCCGCTCGCCGGCCTGCAGCTCGACCGTCTCCAGCATCGCCTTGCTGCTGAGCTCGTCGAACGCGCCGGTCTCAGGGAAGGCCAGGCCGGAGCCATAGAACACCTGCCGGTGATAATCCCAGAAGCCGAGACTGTCCGGGTCATGCGCGGCGATGCGGCGGATCCGCGGGCTGACCGTGAAGCTGACCTCGACCGTGTCGTCGAGCGTCGGTTCGTTGGTCAGGCTGCAGAAGGCGCAGTGATAGTCCTGCTGCCGCACGCTCTTCAGCGTGGCGTTGGCGTCGAGCACGCCGCCGCAGCTGGGGCACAGGATGTTCCAGGACATCTCGAACAGGCCCAGCCGCGACGCGTGGAGCAGGGCCGCGATCACCTGTTCCTCGTCCAGGCCGCGATCGGTCGCGAAGCCGAGGGCGTTGATCCGCGCCAGCGCCTCGTCCCGGCCGTTCCGGACGAGATCCGCGAGGGCATCGACCACGGCAGGGTCGGCCGAGCGGCGCAGGGCGTCGAAGAGCGCGTCGTGGTCTGACATGGGCGGGAGCATACCCCACCGCCCCGGCGGCGGACAGGGCCGCCGCCGCCGCTCCTGACAGCGATTGTCAGCTGTTGCCGTCGGCCATGCTGTAGACATCCTCGCCGTAGCGGATGCCGCCGGCCTTGTCGGGATAGGCCATGTAATAGGTCATCCGCACCGGGATCCGGTTCACCCGGGCATAGTGGGTGTTGCCGAGGGCGATCTCGCGCTCCACCGCTGTGGTGTCGGTGCCCAGCACCCAGGCGGCCAGGCCGAGATAGTTCTCGACCCGGATGCAGCCATTCGACACCGCCCGGTTGTCGGTGGCGAACAGCGTGCGGTTGTTGGTGTCGTGCAGGTAGATCGCCTGGTCGTTGTCGAGCTCGAACTTCAGCAGGCCGAGCGCGTTGGCGTCGCCCGGCGGCTGCCAGAACTTCCAGCCCATGGTGCCGACCGAATCCGGCGGCACCTGCGCCGGGTCGAAGGTCTGGCCTTCCGGCGTCTTCACCACCACGCCGTGCTTGCGCATCTCATCATATTTGCCGGCGGCCATCATGGCCTTGTACTTCTTGGTCAGGCCGGGCGGCACGGTCCAGTCCGGGTTGTACTTCACCGCGATCATGTTGGTCTGGATCATAGGCGTCTGGGTCAACGGCGACCCGACCACCGCCCGGGTGCGCATCACCTCGACCCCGTTCTCGAAGGCGATGATCTCCGCCGTCGGCACGTTTACCGTGATCGACTTGCCGCGGGCCGGCGGCGGCGTATAGCGCGCCAGGGTCTGGCGTAGCGCCTGCGCTTCGTCGGCCGGGGTGAAGTTCAGGGCCCGGAAGGTGCGGCGGCCGACGACACCGTCGTCGCGCAGCCCCCAGCGCGATTGGAACAGCTTCACCCGCTGGGTCAGTTCCTCGTCATAGACCAGCGTGGCCGGCGCCACCGGGCCGATCAGGTCCTCCGACGTCGCCACCGCCTCGGTCGCGCCGGGCTGGCCATCGCCGGCCACGGCGGTCTCGACAGGGGGGATGGCGGTCTGGGGAGCGCTGACCTGGACGACAGCCGCGGCGGGCACGGACATCGCGGGCGCCGGAGCCGGCGCCGGCAGCGTGATGCCGACAGCGTCCAGGCGTTCGCGCAGCATCGGCACGCGGGGGTCGACGGCGCTGGGCTTCAACGTGGCGTTGAACGGAATGGCGGACGGCCCGTCCAGGTCCGCCTGCGCCCGCTCCAGCGCCTGGCGCAGCACCGCGTGGACATGGTCCTCCGGCGGCACCGGCGTCGGCTTGGTTCCGGCCATGGCGAATTGCGGCGCCAAGGCCACCGCGAGCACCAACGCCCAGCGAATCTTCATCTTCCCCTTCCTTCCCGTCCCGAATCGGCATTGGACGGCCCCAGCTCTTTGCCACAGAATCGACCCTCCCGCTGCAGGAACGTCAATCCCTGCGATCATTGCCGGGCTGCGTGTCATCGCCGCACTGGGCATGGGCCGAAAACGCGCCCCGGCGAACGCCACCGTTGCGCTCGACCGCCGGATTGATGGAGATGTGGGGGAAGCACCGGTTCCAGCGGTGCAGGAGCATGGCAGATGCCGGGGATGGACCAGAGCGACAGGAAGCGCGACCAGGCGGCGCGGGCGGCATGGCTGTCCTATGTCTCCGGCCTGACCCAGGACGAGATCGCCCGGCGGCTGAACGTCTCGCGCATGGCGGCGCAGCGGCTGCTGGCCTTCGCGGCGCAGGAGGGCATGGTCAAGGTCCGCATCGACCATCCGATCGCGGCCTGCATGGAGCTGGGCGAGCGCATCGCCCGCCGGCACGGCCTGCGCTTCTGCGAGGTCGTGCCCGCCGACCCGATGGCGCCGGGCCAGGCCAACCTGCCGGCGCTGGCCATCGCCGGCGCCACCTGGATCGAGCGGCTGGTCGACACCGAGGCGGCGCTGGTGATCGGCGTCGGCAACGGCCGCAGCGTGCGCGCCGCGGTGGAGGAAATGGCGTCGTCGCCCCGGCCGCAGCACCAAGTGGTGTCGGTCACCGGCAACATCGCCCGCGATTCCTCCTACAACCCGTTCGACGTGGTGATGCGGCTGGGCGACCGGCTGGGTGCCCAGCGCTTCCTGATGCCCGCGCCCCTGATCGCCGAGACCGCCGAGGACCGCCGGGTGCTGGAGGAGCAGAAGCCGTTCCGCGAGATCATGGCGCTGGCGGCCCGGGCGGATGCGATCCTGATCGGCATCGGCCAGCTCGACGACACCGCGCCGGTGCTGCAGGACAAGGTGGTGTCGCGCGCCGAATACGAGATCCTGCGTGCGGCCGGAGCGATCGGCGAGGTGCTGGGCAACTTCCTGGACACGGAGGGCCGGATCCTGGCCTCGCCGCTGCGCGACCGGGTGGTCGGCCTGTCGCTGGACGCAGTGGCGCAGCGCCCGGCCGTCGCCATCGCCGGCGGCACGGTCAAGGTGCCGACCATCCACGCCGTGCTGAGGCGCGGCATGCTGCAGGGGCTGATCACCGACGAGACCGCGGCCTCCGCCCTGGTCAAGCTGGGCTGACCGCCCGGGACGCCCCCATGCCGCACCTGTTGCCCCCGATGAACGCGCTGCGGGCCTTCGAGGCCGTGACGCGGCGCGGCAGCATCCTGAAGGCGGCCGAAGATCTCGGCGTCGTCCGCGGTGCCGTGCGCCAGCAGATCGCAACGCTGGAGGCGCATTTCGGCACCGCCCTGTTCCGGCGCGACGGCCGGAGCCTGGTGCTGACCGAGCCGGGCCGCGCCTATGCCGAGGCGGTGGCAGCGGCCTTCGCCATCCTGGCGCGGGCCTCGGCCGAGCTGGATGCCGGCCACCGCGGTGCGCTGAAACTCGGCGTGCCCTCCGCCTTCGCCGTCTGGTGGCTGATGCCGCGGCTGGCGGCGCTGCAGGCCGCCCTGCCGCAGGTCGAGATCGACATCATGCCGATGACGGTGGTCGAGGCGCTGTCCCGGCACCCGGAGCTGGACGCCATCATCATGGGCGGCGAATACCGCCCCGCCCCCGACATCATGGCGACGCGCTTCATGGCGGATGAGTTCGGCCCGGTGGCGGCGCCGGACCTCGCCGCCCGGCTGGGGCCGACCGGGCTGGCAACCGTGACCGGCCTGGCCAGCCGGTCGGCACCGACGCTATGGGACGACTGGTTCGCCAAGAGCGGCACGCCGCCCGTCCGGTTCGCCCGCCTGCAGGTCTTCGAGGACCTGCTGCTCGCCATCGGCGCCGCGCGGTCCGGCATCGGGATCGCTGTCGCGCCGCGCACCGCGGTCGAGGACGACATCGCCCGCGGCAGCTTGGCGGCGCCCTGGGGCTTCACCCGCCGCCCCGCCGGCTACAGCCTGTGCCGCCGCACGGCCGATGCCGCCTCCCCGCCCCTGGCGGCGCTTGCCGACTGGCTGGTCGCGGCCGGCTCGCAAGGCTGACACGGCAGATTTCCTGCCCTTTCGCACAGCATTAAGTCCATGGGCGGCGCGCCGGCCGCGG
>NZ_JBYRFX010000968.1:0-2403 GCF_057815775.1 Inquilinus sp. | reverse complement strand
GACGCGCTCTATGCCAACCCGCTGATCGGGATCCAGCTCACCGGCGGTTCGACCGCGATCCGCGCCTTCTGGACGCCGCTGCGCCAGGCCGGCGCGGTGGCCCGCACCCTGCTGATCGCCGCGGCGGCGAAGCAATGGGGCGTCGACCCGTCGACCCTGAAGGCCCAGCACGGCGCCGTCACCGAGGGCAAGCGGAGGCTGGGCTATGGCGAGTTGGCGGACGCCGCGGCGGCGCTGCCGGTGCCGGATGCGAAGACGGTGGCGCTGAAGGACCCCAAGGACTTCACCGTGATCGGCACCCGGGCCAAGCGGCTGGATTCGCCCGACAAGGTGGCCGGCAAGGCCGAATACGGCATCGACACCAAGCTGCCCGGCCTGAAGATCGCGGCGATCGCGCTCTCGCCGGTGCTCGGCGGCAAGCCGAAATCGGTGGACGAAGCGGCGGCGCTGGCGGTCAAGGGCGTGCGCCAGGTGGTCAAGACCGACGAATCCGTGGCCGTGGTCGCCGACCATATGGGCGCGGCCAAGAAAGGGCTGGAGGCCGCCGCCATCCAATGGGATGACGGCCCCAACGCCAGTGTCAGCAGCGCCGATCTCATTCACCAGCTCGAGGAGGAATCGAAGAAGCCGGGGGCGGTGGCGCGCAATGAGGGCGACACCGAAAAGGCCCTGGCCGGCGCCGCGCAGCGGCTGGACGCCATCTACCAGATGCCGTTCCTGGCCCATGCGGCGATGGAGCCGATGAACTGCACCGTCCATGTCCGGAAGGACAGTTGCGAGATCTGGGTGGGCACCCAGGTGCCGACCCTGGCCCAGGGCATTGCCGCCCAGGTCACCGGCCTGCCGAAGGAGAAGGTGCAGGTCCACAACCATCTGATCGGCGGCGGCTTCGGCCGGCGGCTGGAGGTCGACGGCATCGGCCATGCGGTCAAGGTGGCGCTGCAGGTGGACGGGCCGGTGAAGGTGGTGTGGAGCCGGGAAGAGGACATCCAGCACGACATGTACCGGCCCTACTATTACGACCGGATGTCGGCCGGGCTGGACGCGCAGGGCAAACCCGTGGCCTGGACCCATCGCATCGCCGGGTCCTCGATCATGGCCCGTTACTTCCCCGCGGGCTTCAAGGATGGGGTCGATGCGGACGCGGTGGAGGCCGCGGCCGAGCCGCCCTATGCCCTGCCGGCCATCCGCGTCGAGTATGTCCGGGTCGAGCCGCAGGGCGTCCCGACCTCCTGGTGGCGCGGCGTCGGGCCGACCCACAACATCTTCGTGGTCGAAAGCTTCATCGACGAACTGGCGGCGGCCGCGAAGCAGGACCCGGTCGCCTATCGCAAGGCGCTGCTGGGTCACAATCCGCGGGCCCTGGGCGTGCTGACCCTGGCGGCCGAAAAGGCCGGCTGGGGCACGCCGATGCCGCAGGGCCGTGGCCGCGGCGTCTCGGTCCAGTTCGCCTTCGGCAGCTACGTCTCGCAGGTGGCGGAGGTCGAGGTCGCGGCCGACGGCTCGGTGAAGGTCCACCGCATCGTCTGCGCCGTCGATTGCGGCATCGTGGTCAACCCCGACACGATCGAAGCCCAGGTCCAGGGCGGTGCCATCTTCGGCCTGACAGCAGTGCTGCACGGTTCGATCACCTTCAAGGACGGGCGGGTCGAGCAGGGCAATTTCGACACCTACCTGCCGATGCGGATCGACGAGGTGCCGGTGATCGAGGCGCATCTGGTGAACAGTGCCGAGGCCCCCGGCGGCATCGGCGAAACCGCGACCGCCGCCGTGGCTCCGGCGGTGGCCAATGCGATCTTCGCCGCCACCGGCAAGCGCATCCGCACCCTGCCGATCGACACCGACCAGTTGAAGACTTCGGCCTGACCTCGAAGCGGAGAAGGAGACCATCATGAGACTGACGCACTGGGCCCTCGCTGCCCTCCTGACCGCCGGCGCCGTGACGCCGGCCCTGGCCGATGGCGATGCCGCGCGGGGCAAGACCCTGTTCTCGCGCTGCAGCGCCTGCCACGCGGTGACCGACCAGAACAAGATCGGGCCGCATCTCTCGGGCGTGGTCGGCCGCACCGCCGGCACGGTCGAAGGCTTCAGCTATTCCAAGGGCATGGTTGCCTACGCCCAGGTCTGGGACGACACCACGCTGGACACCTTCCTGTCCGGGCCGAACAAGCTCGTCCCGGGCACCAAGATGGCGGCCGGCGCCATCGCCAACCCGCAGGACCGCGCGGACATCATCGCCTATCTCAAGACGCTGACGACGCCGTAAAGCCAAAAACCGTCATCGCGAGGAGCGAAGCGACGCGGCGATCCAGCGGCTCGATCTCTGGATCGCCACGCCCCTGCGGGGCTCGCGATGACGGCTTTGGGTTGGCGGGGACCGCTCTCTTTCTGCCAGACGTCAGA
>NZ_JBYRFX010000967.1:0-2223 GCF_057815775.1 Inquilinus sp. | reverse complement strand
GGGCTCGGTGATGATCCCGATCGCCGTGATCCGGAACGGGGAGGGGCCGACCGCCCTCCTCACCGGCGCCAATCACGGCGACGAATACGAAGGCCCGATCGCGCTGTTCGACCTGGCCCGGACGCTGGACCCGGCCCAGGTGCGGGGCCGGGTCATCATCGTGCCGGCGATGAACTATCCGGCCTTCCGTGCCGGCACCCGCACGTCGCCGATCGACAAGGGCAATCTGAACCGCAGCTTTCCCGGCCGGCCGGACGGCACGGCGACGCAGAAGATCGCGGATTATTTCCAGCGCGGCCTGCTGCCGCTGGCCGATATCGTGCTGGACTTCCATTCCGGCGGGAAGACGCTGGATTTCGTGCCCTTCGCCGCCGCCCATATCCTGCCCGACAAGGAGCAGGAGGCGCGCAGTTTCGCAGCGGTCGAGGCCTTCGCGGCACCCTGGTCGATGCGGATGTTGGAGATCGACGCCGTCGGCATGTACGACACCGCGGCCGAGGCGGCGGGCAAGGTCTTCGTCACCACCGAACTCGGCGGCGGCGGCACCACCACCGCGCGCACGGCCGGCATCGCCAAACGCGGCGTGCGCAACCTGTTGCGCCATGCCGGCATCCTGGCGGAGGCGGTGGAGCCGGCGCCCAGCCGCTGGCTCGACATGCCGTCTGCCGACTGCTTCCGCTTCGCCGAGCAGGACGGCATGGCCGAGACCTGCGTCGATCTCGGCGACCCCGTGCGCAAGGGCGACGTCATCGCCCGGATCCACCCGGTCGACCGCACCGGCGGTGCGCCGGCGGAATACCGGGCGGCACTGGACGGCATCCTCGCCGCCCGGCACTTCCCCGGCCTGGTCAAGGCCGGGGATTGCCTGACGGTGATCGGGACCGTCTGATACTGGCGGCCTAATACCGCGGCATGAAATATCGACCCGTCATCGCGAGCCCCGAAGGGGCGCGGCGATCCAGAGATCGAGCCGCTGGATCGCCACGTCGCTTCGCTCCTCGCGATGCGGGTTAATAGTTTATGCCGTTGGTCTGAGTCCGTTCACCCTCGCGAGCGGCGTTCGAACCCGACCCGGATCCGGTTCCAGTCCTCGGTGGGCTGGAACAGGGTGCCCGGCGTGCGCAGATGCGCCTCCACCGCTTCCTCGTTCAGCTCGATGCCGAGGCCCGGCGCGTCCGGCACGGTGACGTAGCCGCCCGAGAGATAGTCGGGGTCGAGGCCGGTCACCAGGTCCCGCCAGTACGGGATGTCCAGCCCGTGATGCTCGACTGCGACTAGCCCGGAGATCGCGGCGCCGCAATGCACATTGGCCATGAAGCCGACCGGGGTGCAGCAGGCGTGCAGCGCCGTGGCGAGGCCGTAGCGTTCGCCATAATCGGCGATGCGCTTGGTCTCCAGCATGCCGCCCGAGGTCAGCAGGTCCGGATGCAGGATGTCGAAGGCCCGCGTCTCGATCGGTTCGCGGAAGCCGTCCCACAGATATAGCTCCTCTCCCGCGGCGATCGGGGTCAGCAGCGCGTCGGCGACTTTCTTGTGGCCGGCGAAGTCGTGCCAGGGCAGGGGGTCTTCCAACCAGGCGAGATCGAAGGGCTCCAGCGCCTGGCCGAGGCGGATCGCCTCGTCGGCCGTCATGTAGCCCTCGCCGAAATGGTCGATGCACAGGGAGATGTCGCTGCCGACCGCCTCGCGCACCGCACGGACCACGTCGACCGCGGCGGTGATGCCGGCCTGGCCGAGCTTGATGCCGCGCCCGGCGCCCGGCGCACGCCAAGCCTTGGCGAGATCGTATTCATGCTGCGTCGCCTGGCCGACCAGGGCGTTCGCGGCCGAATTGAAGAAGCGCGGCGGCAGGTCGAACTTGATGAAGGTCAGGCCCAGCGCCTTGCGGCGCAGCACCGCCTCGACATAGCCGTCCGGCGTCATCTGCGCCGGCGCCGGCGTGTCGCCAGAGATGCGGACGCGGTCGCGGTGCTTGCCGCCGAGGAACTGGTGGCAGGGCACGCCATAGGCCTTGCCGACCAGGTCCCACAGCGCGATCTCGATGCCCGAGACGCCGCCACCCTCGCGGCCCCAGCTGCCGTAGCGGCGCAGGGCGGAGAAGATCATGTCGACGTTGCACGGGTTCTGGCCCAGCAGCAGGTGCTTGAACTGCAGCGCGTTCTCGGCGTGGCCGCCGTCGCGCACCTCGCCGATGCCGGAGAGGCCCTGGTTGGTGTCGATCCG
>NZ_JBYRFX010000966.1:0-3515 GCF_057815775.1 Inquilinus sp. | reverse complement strand
CTGATCGACGCTCTGGCCCTTCTTCAGGTCGAAGATCATCGCGCTGTAGGTTTCGACCGAGCCGATGCCGTAGATGCAGGAGACGGACGCGACGATGATCACGTCATCCCGCTCCAGCAGCGACCGGGTGGCGCTGTGGCGCATCCGGTCGATCGCCTCGTTCACCGAGCTTTCCTTCTCGATGTAGGTGTCGGACCGCGGCACATAGGCCTCGGGCTGGTAATAATCGTAGTAACTGACGAAATATTCGACCGCATTGTCGGGGAAGAAGCTCTTGAACTCCCCGTAGAGCTGCGCGGCGAGGATCTTGTTGGGCGCGAGGACGAGCGCGGGGCGCTGCAACGTCTCGATCACCTGCGCCACGGTGTAGGTCTTGCCCGAGCCGGTGACGCCGAGCAGGACCTGGGTCCGCTCGTCCTGGCGCAGCTGATCGACAAGCTCGGCGATCGCCTGCGGCTGGTCGCCCGCCGGCCGGTAGTCGGAGACCAGCTTGAACGGCCTGCCGCCCTCGGCCTTGTCGGGCCGCGCCGGGCGGTGCGGGACGAAAGCCTGGCCGGTTTCGGGCTCTTCGAGGCTGGTGCGGATGGTGATCGCCATGGCTTGCATATGGCGATTGGCGAACGCCTGCGCTAGGAGGCGAAAGGCCATCGGCCCGGGAGAATGAGATGAGGCTTCGCATCGCCGCCGTCACCGCCCTGCTGCTCGCCGGTTGCGGCAGTCAAAGCACCAACCAGCAGACCGGCGGCAATCAGCGGGCCGCCGCGGCGGCGACTCCCGCTCCGGCAGCAGGCAGCGGCGGTCTCACCATTCAGCCCGGCTTGTGGGAGATCACCATGGAGATGCGGAATACCCGGATGACCGGAATGCCGGAGGGCATGCCCATGCCGCAAATCCCGCCGACGACGGTCCGCTCCTGCGTGACGCCCGAGCAGGTCGGCCGGGCCAACGCCTCGTTCCTGGGCGGCGGCGGCCATGCCGGCATCGACTGCGATTACAGCGGGGTCACGATCGCCGGCGGCCGCATCCAGGGCACCTCCACCTGCAGCCGATCCGGCATGCAGGTCTCCGCCACCATGGACGGCAGCTTCACGCCGACGCATTACGAGATCGATCAGCAGCTGCACTCGACGATGCAAGGCCGGACGTCATCCTCGACCAACCATCTGGTCGGCCGCCGCATCGGCGAATGCCCTCCCGGCCAGGCGAGCGCGACGTCGGGACCGGGGAATAGTCAGGACGGCAGATAGACCTGGCCCCGGCGCTCCGGTTGCCAGCAGCGTCTTATTTCGACATGGAGACGCTGAGAACGACTGGGAGGAAGTGATGAAGAAACTCGTGCTGTCGGCGCTGCCCACGATGCTGCTGTTCGCCTGTTCGCCCAGTGCGGTCTCGCTCCAGCCCGGCATGTGGGAGACGAGCGTTCAGTTCTCCTCGATCGATGTGCCCGGCGCGCCGCCCGCGGAACTTGCGGCGATGCGGTCGATGATGGGCCGGCCGCAGGCCCATTCCGAGTGCATGACGCCGGAGCAAGCCGCCAATCCCGCCCAGCGGATGATGAACCCGAGCAGCAACGGCAATGCCTGTCAGTTCACCGACTCGACCTTCGCCGGCGGCGTGATCCGGGT
This sequence comes from Inquilinus sp., assembly GCF_057815775.1. Classification (NCBI taxonomy): domain Bacteria; kingdom Pseudomonadati; phylum Pseudomonadota; class Alphaproteobacteria; order Rhodospirillales; family Rhodospirillaceae; genus Inquilinus; species Inquilinus sp. The sequence continues at coordinate 1,890 of NZ_JBYRFX010000966.1, read as the reverse complement.
TCACGGCACCTGCCAGGCGCCGGGGCGCGGGACGTCGACCACGAACATGGAGGGCACCTACACCGCCACGACCATGCAGGCGACGGTCTCCAGCGAGATCCACCCGCCGGCGGGGACGCCGGGGCCGCAATCCGTGCGCATGTCGGGCACGCTCAGTGCCCGCCGCACGGGCGACTGCCCGGCCTGACCCGAACGCGCACGGCTTCAAATCCCCGCCCGCCCCCGCTAGGATGGCCCCGTAACCAGGAGGGGGAGATCGCGGGATGCGCGCATTGGCTTTGCTTCTGTTGCTGTTCGTCGCGTCGTGCGGCGACGGCGCGGCCGAGAACAAGGCGGCGCCGGCCGTCGCGGCGCCCTCGCCCGGCCAGTGGGAGCTGACCTCGCAAGTCACCCGCTTCCGCAAGGCCGATCAGGGCAGGGCCAGGATCGACACTCCGGTCGGCACGCGCGCGACCCAGAGCCTGTGCGTCGCCGCGGGCGGACGGCTGCCGACGGAAATGTTTTCCGGCGACGGCTTCGCCTGCACCTACGGCAATTATTATGTCCGCAATGGCCGCGCCAACGTCACCGTCAACTGCCGCCGCGAAGGCCTGACCGGCGAAATTCCGATGACCGTCGATGGCACTTTCGGCGCGGACAGCATCGCTCTTCACCGCAATTTGCGTACCGTCCTGACCAGCGACGGCGACGTCGAGATCGACGCGGATGTCACAGGGCGCCGGACCGGCGCGTGCACGCCGCCCGCCGCGAGTGAGGGCCAGAACAGGCAGTGACGCGTCGTCAGGCTCCGCCTGACTTGAAAAATGCTCTATTGCTCGCGGAACGCGGTTTCGCTCATCCGGGTGATCGGCGTCAGCAGATATTGAAGGACGGTGCGCTTGTCGCCGAGCAGGTCGACTTCGGCGACCATGCCCGGGCCGATCGGCATCGGGTGGCCGTTGGGGTCGCGCAATACGTTTTCGGTGGTGCGGACCCGCACCAGATAATAGGTCTCGCCGGTCCGTTCCTCGGCCATCGCATCGGGCGAGATGCCGACGACGCTGCCCTCGAGCAGGCCGTAGACCGAGCGGTCATAGGCGGTGATCGCCACCCGGGCGCTCTGGCCCAGCCGGATGAAGGCGATGTCGGCGGGCCGGACCCGCGCCTCGATCAGCAGGCTGTCGCCGGACGGGACGATCTCGACCACCGGTTCGCCGGCCCGGACCGAGCCGCCGACCGTGTTGACAAGGACGCGGTTGATCCGCCCGGGCAAAGGCGCGCGCAGCACGGTGCGCTGCATGCGATCGGTCAAGGCGGGCAAGCCGCGCGACCGCGCGGCCAGCTCGGCCTGGGCGGTGGCCAGTTCGGTCGCGGCCTGGGCGCGCCATTCCTGATGGGCCTGGGCGAGGGTCGAACGCGCCTCGGCGACGCCGGAGCGCGCACGGGCGACGGCTTGCGCCGCCCCCTCCATCTCGCTGCGCGCGATGTCGGCGGCGCTCTCGGCCTGGACGAGGCTGAGCCTGGGTTCGATGCCGCGTTCGACCAGCGGCCGGATGATTCGCGCTTCGGACTGGCGCTGCTGGTAGGCGCTGGTGCGGGCCCGGTAGGCGGCTTCGGCCTCGGCGACGCTGCGCTGCATTTCGCTCAGCCGCGCCTGCCCGGCGCCGAGGATGCCGGCGAGGTTGGCGAGCTTGGAGGCGTGCAATGCCCGCTCGATCCGCATCTGGTCGGCGATCGCCGGGTCGTTCGTAGCGGGATAAGCGGGCTCGCGATCCTGGACCTCCGCCTCCAGGCGGGCGATCTTGAGCTGAAGCGACGTCACCTGCGACTGGCCGCTGCCGAGCTCCGAGCCGCTCGCCGTCGGGTCGAGGCGGAGGAGCACGTCGCCGGCCCGAACCAGCTGGCCGGCAT